>JBDHYE010000194.1:0-4177 GCA_039811245.1 Chitinophagaceae bacterium
ACTTCTGCATTAAATAGTTATCTAAATCTAGAAACAAAAAATTTAAATGCTGTAGCTATTCTGGCATTAGGTAGAAGAGATGTTGAAAATGATTTTTTAGCTAATTCAGAAAAAGTACGACGCCCATTAGAAGCCCTAGTGGAAAGGTTGTAGTTTGAGCTAATAAACTTCTCACAGATAGCACAGAAAACCACAGAAAACTTAATAGAATATCTGTGTAAATTCGTTACATCAGTGAGCTAAAAAAACCTCTCACAGATAGCACAGAAAGCCACAGAAAACTTAATAGAATATCTGTGTAAATCTGTGCCATCAGTGAGCAAAAAACCTCTCACCGATAGCACAGAAAACCACAGATAAACTAATAATAAACCATCTGTGTAAATCCGTGTCATCTGTGAGCTAATAATCTCTCACCGATAGCACAGAAAACCACAGATAAACTAATAATAAAACATCTGTGTAAATCTCTGTCATCAGTGAGCTAAAAAACCTCTCACCGATAGCACAGAAAACCACAGAAAACTTAATAGAATATCTGTGTAAATCTGTGCCATCAGTGAGCTAAAAAACCTCTCACAGATAGCACAGAAAGTCACAGAAAACTTAATAGAATATCTGTGTAAACCCGTGTCATCAGTGAGCTAAAAAACCTCTCACAGATAGTACAGATAACCACAGATAAACTAATATATCAATCGTGAGTATAAATTTTAGCAAACTTCTTTAAGAAGTAATTCTAATTCGGCTAAGATGATAGCTGTAGCTCCCCAAATAATAGTCCCATCAAGCAAATGATAGGCATTCACTGATATCTTATCTTCAGGTTTGTTGGGGCGTGTTACAGTAGTTTCAGTTTTGTTCTGAGCTCTTAAAAACTCCTCAATAGGTATTGAAATAATTTGTGCTACCTCATCAGGATTTGCCACAGTATTATGTTTTGTATTGATAAAGCCTATAAACGGACTTACCTTAAAATTGCTAACCGGTATATATATTGTACTTAATGCCCCTATTTTCTCAATTAATTTTTGAGAAATGCCTATTTCTTCTTCTGCCTCTCTGATTGCCGTTTCCCAAAGATCTTTGTCTGTGTTTTCTCTTCTTCCTCCTGGGAATCCTATTTGTCCACTATGGGCATGACCATCTACACTACGACGGATAACATAAAAACACCATTTCCCCTCATCTTGATAAAATAAGATTAATACCGCACTGGATAGAGCATTATCAGGTATGCTTTTGGGCATTGGTCTTATGTTGGGGTACATCTGTGCCAATGCTTCTTGATGGGGTAGTGCTTGCTGTAACCTTTTTTTTAAAAATGAAATAATATCCATTATCTAAAATTAATAAGCATATTATTCTACTTTAGTAAGCTCTAGCAAAAACAACTCTTTGATTAGAAAGTTTACCTGTTAATATGCATTTCCCTTCTTCTTGAGGATTATTAAATGGAATACAACGAATAGTTGCTTTACTTAATTCTTTTATTTTTTCTTCAGTCTCGCTAGTGCCATCCCAATGTGCATATACGAAACCACCTTTACTATCTAACACGTTTAAAAACTCCTCCCAAGTATCTACTTGGGTGCTATGTGCAGTTCTAAATTCTAGTGCTTTGTTGTATAAAGATTCTTGAATTGAGGTTAGTAAATTTTGAATATAAGAGTCAATGCCATCAAGGCTGATGCTCATTTTTTCTTTTGTGTCTCTTCTAGCTATTTCTGCTACATTATTTTCTAGGTCTCTAGCACCAATTGCTACTCTAACTGGTACCCCTTGAAGTTCATATTCTGCAAATTTCCACCCGGGTCTTTTACTATCATCGAGGTCTAGTTTTACACGAATACCATTTTGTTGTAATGATTTTTGAAGTGCTTTTACACAAGCATCTAAACGTAATCGTTGTGCTTCATCTTTACTATAAATAGGTACAATCACAACTTGAATAGGTGCAATTTTAGGAGGCAAAATTAATCCTTCATCGTCACTATGTGCCATCACCAAGGCGCCTATTAAGCGTGTTGAAACCCCCCAAGATGTAGCCCATACATATTCTAACTGGTTGTTTTTATCAGAAAATTTTACATCAAATGCTTTTGCAAAATTTTGACCTAAAAAATGTGATGTTCCTGCTTGTAAAGCTTTGCCATCTTGCATTAATGCTTCTATACAATAGGTGTCTTCTGCTCCTGCAAAACGCTCATTTGCCGATTTAACCCCTCTCAATACGGGCATAGCCATGTATTCTTCGGCAAAGTTGGCATAGACTTCTAACATTTTTTCTGTTTCCTCTATAGCCTCTGATTTTGTAGCATGGGCGGTATGGCCCTCTTGCCATAAAAATTCTGCTGTTCTTAGAAATAAGCGTGTGCGCATTTCCCAACGTACCACATTGGCCCATTGGTTAATCAATATGGGTAAGTCTCTATAACTCTGAATCCAGTTTTTATAGGTATTCCAAATAATTGCCTCTGAAGTAGGACGTACTACCAGCTCTTCTTCTAGCCTAGCATTGGGGTCAACGATTAATTTCCCCTTCTGACTAGGGTCTGCTTTTAAACGGTAGTGGGTTACTACGGCACATTCTTTTGCAAAACCTTCTGCATTCTTTTCTTCAGCTTCAAATAGACTTTTAGGAACAAATAATGGGAAATAGGCGTTTTGGTGCCCTGTCTCTTTAAATTTTTGATCTAATACATCTCTCATATTTTCCCATAGGGCATAGCCATAGGGCTTTATCACCATACAGCCTCTCACAGAAGAATAATCTGCTAATGAACTTTTGAGTATCAAATCATTATACCATTGAGAATAGTCCTGTGAACGTGCTGTTAATTTTTCTGCCATTTTTAAACGATATTATATTTTTTATGTCCTTATTTTGAGGAAACTGCACGCAAATTTAGTACTTTCGAAAAAGTATTGAAAACAGTTTTTTAATTTATTAAAAACAAAACAATGAAAAAGCTAATTCTTCTTGCCTTGTTAAGTGGCATAGCGTATCAAAATACTAACGCACAAAGCTCAAACGTGTATCAAGACGATATTTATTATAAAACTGATGATGCCCGTAATGATGCTAAGAAACGTGCAAAACAACAACAACAGAATAGCTCTAATCAGTATAATGATGCTAATCATTACGACGCTTATGACGAAAATAATTATGATGACCCTAATCAATATAACAACAATAGTGCTTATATAGATTATGACGATGATGATAATTATCGTTATGCTACATATTTTAATCGCTTTGGCTCTGGTAACTTTTATACGAGACCTTATTTTAGTATTTTTAGTAATCCTTATTGGTATAATCCTTATTGGGTAGATCCTTATTGGGGTTGGAGTCCTTGGTATAGTGGTTCTGGTATTTCTATTGGCTTTGGTGTAGGTCCTTATTGGAACTCATACTGGGGTTGGCAAAACTGGTATGGATACGGTGGTTTTAATAGTTATTATTATTACCCCACATACAGCTTTGGCTGGGGTTGGGGCAGACCTTGGATGATGAACTATGGTTGCGGTTATTATGGTAGTTATTGGAATGGCTATTATGCTGGATTATATGGTGGCTATGGTTGGAACAATTATAACCATAATAATTATTATAATAGAAATGTTACTTATGGACCAAGATATTCTATGAGTAACCTTGCCAATAATACACATAGAAATGCCGCTTTACCTAACGGGGGTTTTAGTAATACTGGGCGTTTCCGCCAAAGTAATCCAATGAATGGTATAGGCAATACTAGCACACGTTATAATAATAACTATCGTGAAAACGCAGCGCGCTCAAATATGGGTAATCCTGCTGCAACTAATGTATATTCAAATGGCAATAGTGGTAGAATGAACCGCGATGAAAATGCAGCGATCAATAGCTCAACAAATAGAGGTTGGGGAAGACAAGATAGAACAATAAATACAGATCCTTATCAAAATAGAAACAATGCCAATGAAGCAGCATGGGGTCGCCCAAGTAGAGCAGAAAGACGCTCTGGAGCTATGATGGGTGGAGATAATAATATTCAAAATAGAGCAAATAATTTTGGTGCTGATAGACCAATGCGTCAAGGAAATTCTTTTGGCAACGATAATCCTATGAGAGGTAATTTTGAAGGTCAAAGAAATATGGGCGCTCCTTCACGTGCATTCCAAAATA
>JBDHYE010000195.1:0-4152 GCA_039811245.1 Chitinophagaceae bacterium
TTCTCAAAAAAATCAAAACTTAATTTACTTGCATCAAGTTAAAAAATACTTTTTTTTTGGTGCTGTCACAAATAGTAATTAATTTTATTTTTCAAAATTCGTAAAAAAAACAACACTATGGCAATTGCATTAGGAATAATTATCGCAATCATATTATTAGGACTTGTAACCGTTCAGCAAGGTTCAGTAGCCGTTATTACCATCTTTGGTAAATACAAACGTATCCTCAGACCCGGTCTTAACTTAAGAATCCCATTAATTGAAAAAATTTACAAACGGATTTCGATTCAAAATCGCTCTATGGAATTACAATTTCAGGCCATCACCCAAGACCAAGCCAACGTTAATTTCTCAGCCATGATGCTCTATGCCGTATTAAACCAAGAAGATGGTACCATTCAAAACGTAGCATTTAAATTTGTAGATGAGAGAAACTTTATGCAAGCCCTAGTACGCTCCATCGAAGGTTCTGTACGTGCTTTTGTGGCTACCAAAAAACAATCAGAAATATTACAATTAAGAACAGAAATTATCCATCACGTTAAAGAGCAGCTAGACAATCAATTAGAAGAATGGGGTTTCCACCTACTCGATTTACAAATTAACGACATCACTTTTGACGATGCGATTATGCGCTCAATGGCTCAAGTAGTAGCTTCTAACAACCTTAAAGCCGCTGCCGAAAACGAAGGTCAGGCTTTACTCATTACCAAAACCAAAGCCGCCGAAGCCGATGGTAATGCCATCAAAATTTCTGCCGAAGCAGAAAAGTTAGCCGCCAAAATGCGAGGCGAAGGTGTGGCACTTTTCCGCGAAGAAGTGGCAAGAGGTATGGCACAAGCAGCGCGCGAAATGGAATCGGCAAATTTAGATGCTTCTTTTATTTTGTTTTCGATGTGGACAGATGCACTCAAACATTTTGCAGAAAATGGCAAAGGCAATACGATCTTCTTAGACGGCTCAATAGATGGTATGCAGCGCAGTATGCAGCAATTACAAGCCACTATCAAAGGTACCTCTATTACTCCTCCTAAAGCTTAATTTTTAGGAGCTCAATCTTAAAAAAGGTTTTATTTAAACTTGTTTGAATTTTACTTTGGGGGGCCTGCTACGCAGCGCGCTATACGCTGCTACTCCTCGCTCCTTAGGTCGCTGTGGGGTATCCGCTACTATCGCTGGCCCGATACGCTGTGCTTAGTTGATTCTGCAAAATTCTTATAAAGACGCTCTTTGCAACGCTTTAGTTTATGACCAATACACTTGATCACAAAGCGTATTGGTCATAATACAATCTATGCTTTACCAAAGAGTAATAAAGCGCCGTATTTATTCTTTTGTACCCAATGAATTAAAAACATACAAAAGGCAATCACAGCTATAGAAATTAATGGCGTAAGAACTAAATTATAAAACCACATATTTAGCTTCGGAAAATTAAGTCTTAAGGCAATCCAATCTTCTAAAATAAGTTTTTGTAAAACATAAATAGCCAAGGTATTGGCACCTACTTTGCTAATCAATTTATAACCCCAATGTTGGGAATATATTTTATCAAACATTGCAAACCAAAACAAGCTACCACACAGTCCTATAAAGAGCCTAAAAATTGAAATTTCAATATTTGTAAAGTCAAATTGTAAGGATTTAAAATTGAATATTAAAGGCACAGGAGCTTCGTACATAGTGTATTTCCCATCCCAAAAAAACAAACACACTAAAAAGATTAAACCTGTAGCAATTAAAATAGTGGTACGATGTTGTACATAACTTTTATAATGATCTTTCAAAAAAATACCAAACCAAAACACAGGCAATAAAAAACGCTGTGCTGTAAAATAAGGTACTATTAATACAGCAAGGATACTAACAGTACAAGCCCAAAAATTATTTTTAAACAATCGTAAAGAAGCATAACAGATAACATAACTCACAAAAAGCTCTTTCAAAAACCAAAACCAACTGTTAGGGTTAATAATGTCTTTAAGTTCGATGAGTAGGTAGTCTATTCCCGGCCAAGTACCTTTTAAAGCGCCTAACACAATGCGTAATGCACTAAAAATAATAGCCCAAACAATACAAGGTACTAGTAATTGGAGTGTTTTTTTAGATAAAAAATCGCTTAACTGTAATTTTAATGAAGAACGAAAGAAAAAACCACTTACCATAAAAAATAAAGGCATGTGATAGGAATATATAAATTCAAAAATTGGGTTATGATAAAAATCATGACCTTTTTTTAGGTATTGTAAAGAATGCCCCCAAACCACACAAAAAATCGCAAAACCTTTTAATGCATCAATATACTCTATTCGTAATCTTTCTTTTACTGTCATTTGTACTTATAATATTGTCATTCGTTCAATAAATTTATCCTTTTATGAAAGAGTGTTATTAGATATTAATGTGTTATCCTACTTAGATAAAAAACTGCTTTCAACTTCGACTAAAAATTTTTTTGGATTCATTATCGTGCAACAATAATAATAGTTTAGCCTTAAATAACATAGATTTTATAAACAAATTACAATACAACAAGTTTAATTTATGAAAAACATCAGCCAAACCATGCTATAAAATTCCATTTTAATTACTATTGCACAGCTACCTAAAAGTTCTTTTTAAATTGCACTATTTATGTATTTTAGATTGCAAAAATTGCTGCTCAAAATATTCCTATAGCAGCCTTTAAACCCAGAGCAGGTCACATACTCCCTTCTTATATTGCTCAATATAAAAACCTATACCCCATTGACCTCGATTTGAAATAATTTACTCTATTGCTTCTTTAAAACTCATCAAATAAGCCTTGATAAACTCATCTATCTCTCCGTCCATTACAGGCCCCACATTGCCTACTTCGTAATCGGTACGATGGTCTTTAATCATTTTATAAGGGTGAAATACATAAGAGCGAATCTGTGAACCCCACTCTATTTTTTTCTTACCCACATTGGTTTCATTTTTCAGGGCTTCTCTTTTTCTTAGTTCTTCTTCATAAAGCCGACTTTTAAGCATGGTAAGTGCTTTTTCTCTATTTTCACCTTGTGTACGAGCTTGTTGACATTCTACTATGATACCACTAGGAATATGTTTTAAACGCACTGCTGTTTCTACTTTATTCACATTCTGCCCACCTTTACCGCCTGAGCGAAAAAATTCCCATTCTAAGTCGGCTGCTTGTACTTCAATCTCTATGCTGTCATCTACTAAAGGATATACAAATACAGAAGCAAAAGAGGTATGTCTTCGGGCATTAGAATCAAAAGGAGATATGCGTACTAAACGGTGTACACCACTTTCTGCTTTTAACAAGCCATAAGAGAAAGCACCTTCAAATTCAATAGTGGCTTGTTTAATACCAGCACCATCGCCATATTGTATATCAATTTCGGCTACATTCCAGTGCTGTTTTTCTCCATACATACGGTACATACGTAACAACATCTCTGCCCAATCTTGGCTCTCGGTGCCACCAGCACCAGAGTTAATGACCATCACAGCATGCAGCTCATCTTCTGGACGGTTTAAGGTAGATTTAAACTCTAAATCGTCTAAACTTTTTTGAGCTAGTTTAAAATTTTCAGTTACTTCTTCTTCACTGCTTTCTCCTTCTTTCCAAAAGTCAAACAATACTGCAAAATCTTCAACCACTGTATGCACAGTTTCATATAACTCCACCCAATATTTATTGACTTGCATTTCTTTCAATATTGCTGTAGCCCGTGCATTGTCATTCCAAAAACCCTCTGAAAGCGATAATTGACGGTTGTTTTCAATCTTGATACAACGGTCTTCGATATGTAAAAATTTATTGAGATGCGCTACACGTTGGCGCATTTCTTTAATTTGTTCTGTTGTCATAGTTTACACTAAAGTAGCTAGCTCCTCTAGCTACACTTTATTATTCATCTTATTTTCAAAAACACCTTTTAAATGGCATTAGTTTCTTTTATCAATTCCCCAATAGAGCTTTTGACGAATAGTCTTTAAGAAATTGTGTTCGTGGGGGCGTACCAAGTGCATATAAAAATGCTCTTTACGTATCGCCAACTGGGTTTCGGCGCTGATGGTTTCTGATCGAGAATCAAGCGTACATAAAAAATTTTCGGCACGCCCTTCAACCGTAAAACTTAAAATAACATTATCGGGTAC
>JBDHYE010000196.1:0-4148 GCA_039811245.1 Chitinophagaceae bacterium
TTAGCGCTAAGCGGTTTTTAAGGTCGCTTTGTTCTAACTCTTTTTGCTCTTTTTCTTCATTCACCTGCGTTAGTTGCATAGCTCTTTGCGCTATCTCATCTTGACTTTGCAAGATGCTTCTTTGTAGGTTTAGCACGGCAGCATCGGCTACGGCTACTTTTTTCTCTGCATCAAACTGCTTACGTTGGTCTTCAAGCATATCTTGACGTAAGCGGTTGAGATGTTCTCTTTTTTCGTCTAGTAGCTCTTTCTTATCTGCCAGCATATCTTTAAACTGCTCTACCTGAGCGTTTAAATCTTCAAGCAAGTTTTTTTCTTGTTCTAAGAGCGTTTTTACTCTTATAATGGCTTGGTCTAAGTCTTGAATTTGATGTTCAGCTTGACTTATGAAATTATGTGTATTTTTTTCACGCTCACGCAAGTATTCTAAACGTTGTGAAGCTAATTTTTTTTCGTTTTCTAAAAGTACAATGCGCTGGTTAAGCTCATTAAATTGTTTTTGCAAGCTGCTTAAGCTATGCTCTCTTTCTACCAATTTTAGTTTGTCTCCCTCAATAGCGGCCTCTGCTTGTGCCAGTGCTGCATCGAGCGCACTTTTACGGTCTGCCTCTTGCTCATGCTGCACTTGGAGGTTTTTATAGCGCTCATTAAAATCTTCTAAAGAGGCTTTTGCTAATTCGATACTTATAATCTTATACTCTTCTTTGATAGCAAAGTAGCGCTCTGCCTTACGGGCTTGGCTTTCTAAGCTTCTAAGGTTATTGGCTATTTCAAACAGTAAATCTTCTATACGGGCTAAATCTTGCTCTGTACCTTCTAGCTTTTGTTTGGCTTCTTTTTTACGTGTTTTATAGATAGAGATACCTGCTGCTTGCTCTAGCATACGCCTACGGCTGCCTTCCTTATCTTTGATGATATCATCTACCATTCCCAGCTCTATAATCGCATAAGAGTCATTGCTCACCCCAGTATCTAGAAATAAGTTGTGGATATCTTTTAACCTACAGCTTACATCGTTTAAACGGTATTCACTTTCCCCATTTTTGTAAAATTTTCTTGTAATTGTTACCGTAGTAAACTCTGTAGGGAGTAAGTTGCGCGTGTTTTCAAAGGTTAACGATACCTCTGCCATGCCCGATGCAGCACGGGTTCTAGAGCCATTAAAAACTAAATCTTCCAGATTGTCTGAACGTAACGATTTAATCTTATGCTCGCCTATCACCCAGCGTATCGCATCAATGATATTCGATTTGCCACAACCATTAGGCCCTACAATACCCGTAATCGGGTGGTCTAATTGGATAATCGTTTTGTCGGCAAAAGATTTAAAGCCCTTTATTTCAAGTGATTTTAATTGCAATGTGAATCCTTATTTTTGAAGATAGCAAATGTACTATTTTAGCCCCAAAAATGGATATACCTTTTTTGTTATTTGAGCTACTCAGCTTTGTTACTAGCATTAGGGTATAAATTATCTGTTTATTTTTTTGGGGGCCTGCTGCGCACCGCGCTATCCACTGCTACTCCTCGCTCCGTTACACTCCGCTGCGGGGTATCCGTTACTATCGCTGGCCCATAGGCTTAAGCACTCCCAATAAATACATTGCCTTTAGTGATGCTTTTGCCTATACATACATTGCCTTTATCTGTATTTCGACCTGATTGTATGTTGGGTGTGCGGTGGAACATAAACTCTCTTTGCCTCGTCCTTTTATGGCAAATACGATGTGTAAATATATTTGGGTAAATATGTTTGCCATTTTGTGTTTGTTTATTATGATTTCGCCCTTACAGGGCTTGTGTTGTATGTTATAATGTTTTTCTATTATGATATTGCCCCTATGAGGCTTTATTAATTGCATTTGCTCCGTAGGAGCTATATCATAATAGAATAATTGAATGTTAGTATATATTCAGAATCCGTAGGTGCGTTATCATAATAGCACCATTGGTGCGAAATTATTATTGCACATATCTCTCCACAATCATTAATTGCACTTGCTCCGTAGGAGCATTATCATAATAGTAACAGTAGGAGCGATTTTATTTAATCCATTCAAATAGGTATTTTTCATTGTATTCAACATTAAATTTTTTTAAAAGGTTCAAATATTCCTCTTTAAATGTTTTCTTTTGATGGTGCTGTTCTTGATTATTGATATAAGCAATAACATTATCTAATTGTGATTGAGCGTAAGAAAATGCACCAAATCCTTCTTGCCATTGAAATTTACCGATTAAAAATCTTTTCTCATTTATCCATTTTGATGAATTAGCCTTAATGTCTCTAACTAAATCGGAAACGGCAATGTTTGGTTTTATGCTAACAAGAATATGTATATGATCCGGCATTCCCCCGATGGCATAAACTTTTTGTTCTTTTCCGTTTACAATTCCACAGATGTATTTGTGCAATTCGTCCATCCATTTTTTTTGAATTAGATTTTCTCGTCCTTTTACGGCAAATACGATGTGTAAATATATTTGGGTAAATGTGTTTGCCATATTGTGTTTGTTTATTATGATTTCGCCCCGCTGGGGCTTGTGTTGTATGTTATAATGTTTTTCTATTATGATATTGCCCCGCTGGGGCTTTGTTTACGTGTTGTATTTATTCTATTATGATATCGCCCTTACAGGGCTTGTGTTGTGTGTTTTAATGTTTTTCTATTATGATATTGCCCCGCTGGGGCTTTTTTAATTGCACTTGCTCCATAGGAGCAATATCATAATAGCATCATAATAACAATATCATAATAGCACCCATAGGTGCGATATATTTATTGTCCATTTCCCTCCACAATTTTGATTTCGTCATCCGTTAATTCGTATAGCTTGTAAACCAATTGGTCTATTTGGTTTTCTAAGTCTGTCGTTTCTAAACCATCTTTCTTAATTGAGATAACTTTATCAACTAATTCAGCTAATTTATTTTGAATTTTAATCTCTGCCTTTTTGATAGGGAGCTTTTTAATGTAGTCCAAACCGTATTTTCTTGCATTGCCCATTTTTACAGGGCACAGGTCGTAAATTATCCATTGCATTAATTTGGAGTTAAGAACACCAAGAACGTATTTATATAAATATCCTTTTTCAGTTAATCTTATGGAATGGCTTGTCCCACCACCAAAAATGTGGTTATCTGTATCAATCATAAAGTTTGGCAACATACCAACATCATAAAAAATAATTTTTTCTGTGTCAATTTCGGTTATATCAACTCTTCGCATTATAGAATACCATTCAATCCCCTTTTCTTTAATCGTGGTTCTGCTATCTTTTCTGTTTTCGAGTTCAGTTTTGAATTGATTTAGGAATTGAAAGCAATTTGGATAATTAGCTTTCAATTCAGGTTCTTTAATTATTGAATTGTCAGAATTGTATGGATAAATTAAATTAAATGTTTGGCTGAATATGTGGTATTTCTTATAGTTCTGAGGTCGAATGAATTTCTTTGTTATTTCTTTCTCTAATCCTAATTCATCTGACACTTCTGAAGGAACAAGAAATGCCTTGTCAAGACCTGTAATAACGCCATAAGTGAAATTTGCAATGTCATTTAGTGTTTCTTTGTCTGCGAAAAGCTTGGTTTTAAGTGTTTGGTCTGTATTAAAATCCCAAGGCTCATCGGATAAATTACTTACATCAAATTGAGCAAAGTTTTCGGGAGTTTGGTCTGTATTATCTACTAAAAAATAATTTATTGTATTGCCTTTCTCTTTTGTGATTAGGAATACGGATACATAAGTTGCCAACCCATCAAAAACTGAAACTTTGGAATAGTCTATATTTACTTGCAAGTAGCCTTTTAGAAATTCTCTAATTGCCCTTCCGTATTCTGCTTTTAAAAATTGGTTTGAAGTTATGTATGATAAATAACCTTTAGGGGATAATATTTTATGACCCAATTCAATAAAGAGTATTGAAATATCAATCCTTTTGTGGGCAACAACAAATGTTGATTTATAATAATCAATAAGGTTATGTTGCAAGTCTTGAACTCTTATATAAGGCGGATTTCCAATTACCACGTCAAATCCCACAAAATCGCCATCATCATTCAGCACTTCGGGAAATTCAAAACGCCATTCAAAAGCGTTTTCAAAAATCTTGTTGGCTTTTATTTCTTCAATTTCGGTTTCAAGTTT
>JBDHYE010000197.1:0-4142 GCA_039811245.1 Chitinophagaceae bacterium
GATTCCAAAAATAAGGTTTTGCTATTTTGCCTTTATCGGCTAAGTTTTTAATCCAAGTATAACCCTCTTGATTAAAAGAATCTCTAACATATTGTATCGTCTCTGGATAAGAATTATTAAGTTTATACTCTTGAATATTGATATATCGAGTGAGCAAGAGGTCTAATTTATCACTCATTGGGTCTAGTTCATAGATTGCTTTCATAGCTCTCAATTCGTCATAATATATACCTAACATGTGCCATAAGGCGATTTTCTCTTTTTTGCTAGTAGCTAAAGCTAAACTTTGTTGCCATTCCTTCTCATTCTGTGGGTGAAAACTAAATGCGGCAATCTTTTTAAAAGTATTAGAATAGTCATAAAGTTGTGCATAGAGCAAATTGGCTTGAGGGAATTTTTTAAGTTTGTGATAAGCTGCAGCTACATAGCCCAAACTACGCATCTGTATTATATTCTGAGGAAATTGAGCAGCATTAGTATTATAAAATTCAATGGCCTTGTTATATTGTTTTGAAAAATAATAGGCTCTACAGAGTTGAAAAAAATAACGTTGGGCTAAAAAGTTATCTTGAGTAAACATTTTATAATTACTCAACATATCATTTATATTTTTAACACTCTCCATACCATTGATTGAATCTTTTGATGGGGTATTATATTCCCAAACATTTTTTTCACTTAATGCATAATTTTCATTCTGTTTAGCAAAATGTAAATAGTTAAGAAAATTTTGAGCTGTAGCAGGTTCAACCTGTTTGAAAGGTTTTATATACGGATATAAGGAACTAGATGATGTTACTTTTTTTTCAAGCATACTATCAATACTCGTAATTGGTGCAGTATGAAGTAAATAATTTAAAACAGAATCATTAATTTGATGCTTAAAATAGCCACTCCAATCTTTTATATTATCCTCATTAAATTTATAATCTAAGGATGCTGAATAGAAGTATTCATCATAAAATAAAGAGTTAGGAGCAAAGAAAAAAGGTTTGAAAGCACTATCTGCAAAAGGCTCTGGCGCAAAAACAGATATTTCATACTCGTCCCAATCTGAAAAAGCACAAGCCCAAACCCAAGCAGAGCCTATAAAGCTTAGTGCACTAATAAGAATGAATAATTTTTTGTGCAAAATCTTTTTCATAGTTGATTAAATTTCTTTGGTCTAAATCAAAAAATATAAATTGTTGTATTTGATTTGGATAGTATTTTTTTAAATCATCAACAAGAAGTAACAAGTCTTTCATTGGTACATGTTCAAATTTAATTTCATCATTTTCTTGAAAATAATGTTGTTCAAAGAATAAAGCTTTTTGTACTTGATAACGATTCGATCTAATCTTCTTAAACTCAGTAATTTTATTAAGAGAATCTTCTGATAATTTGGGCATCAATCCTAAAACCTGTTGCCCTCTTAAATGGATACCCCAAGAGAAAATGGGCAATGCTACATCTAAACGTAATTTGTATCTTGATATAGAGGGCAAATATTGTAAGCAGGTCTGTCTATTATAAATGGAGTTTTGTTCAGTAGCATCAATTTTACCCATATTATAGAGCATCAAAACACCTTTATCTACCGGAGGAACACCTGTTTTTTCAGGATATTTTAATTGATGTAAGCGGATTGTACTACTCAGCATGGAGAGTGGTGCAAAGCTAGATTTAGGTTCGTGAGCATCTAATATTTTTCTACAAGATTTGAGATAATAAAAGTATTTATTTTGGGTTGATGCTGTCCAATCGCAATCTATTTGTAAGGCTTGACATTTGAGTCCTTTTGCCTTATTCATCTGTTCTAAAAGCTGTATTGATTTTTGTGCTAAGGTGTCAATAGCGTTAGAGTCTAAGTGTTCCCAAATATTATTTTTAATAAAAATAACGGGTACTATAGGCTTCGAAATTTTACTATCCGTCCACTGTAAAGGCATTTGGGGTTGCACTTGTTGAGCGGTTTCATTAAGAACAAGGTCAAAATAGCGTACATAGACTTGAGGTACTTCAATAGCATCAAGGTATTTTTGTTCTATACTATCAGGTTGAAAAGAGGTTTTCCAATAGTAATAGGATATATAATGTTTAGGAGCATCGCCTAAACATGAATTCATAACAAGGGTTATGAAAGTTAAACAGATGATTAATGTTATTTTATGCTGAATGTATCTACCTGCTAGTTTTTTGTTCATATAATAATTTCTCTTTACTTTAATTTTATTTCAGTAATGCTTACCATTTAGTGGCTATAGACTCCCAAATCTGGATATAGTTTACATAACGTTCTTCTGCTACTAAACCCTCTGATAGTGCTTGTTTAACAGCACATTTAGGCTCATTAATGTGTTGACAATTATGGTATTTACATTGTGCTGCTAATTGCTTCATTTCGGGAAAATATTGCGCCAATTCTTGTTGTTGAACATTTACAATTCCAAATTCTTTTAAACCTGGAGTATCTATCAATGCGCTGTTTTCATTTAAGTCAAACATCTCTGCAAAAGTAGTAGTATGCTGCCCTTTACCACTATAGCTAGAAACCACTTCAGTTTTCAAATTGTATTGTGGCACTATTTGGTTTATTAGTGTACTCTTACCCACCCCACTATGCCCACTAAATAAGGTTTTTTTACCTTGGAGCAAAGATTTGAGCAGGTCTATATCGCGCTCTTGAAAAGCATGAATCGCTAAGATGTTATAGCCAATAGCAGTATAGATTTGCTCCCATCGTTTCCAAATGGCCAATTCTTCAGGAGTAGTTAAAAGGTCAATTTTGTTTACAATAATAAATGCCGGTATGTGATACAGTTCTGCACTTAGTAGAAAACGGTCAATAAAACCCAGAGAGGTTTGAGGTTCTTTGATAGAGCAGATTAGGAAAGCCTGATCAATATTTGATGCTACAATATGTTTTTGGTGGATATTATGAGGAGATAAACGAACAATGTAATTTGATCTTTCGTAAATATTACTAATCATTGCTTGCTCTTCAGAGCCTTGTTCCATCACTACTTCTACCACATCGCCTACGGCTATTGGATTGGTAGATTTTATTTGGTCGTCTATTTTAAATTTGCCTTTTATCCTAGCACGTACCCAATGATTATTCTCCAATTTTACCCAATACCAACTGCCGGTAGATTTATAAACAACTGCTTTCAAGGGCTTCTATCATTAAGGCTGCAAGGTACAATTAAAAATAATAGTCAAGATAAATATTATTCTAATTTAAGCGATTCGCAATGCCTCAATAGGGTCTAGTTTTGAGGCTTTAATAGCAGGATAAATGCCAGATACTATTCCTACAATCGTACATACGCTAAAACCTAATAGAATCCATGCCCATGGAATATGAAATGCTACATGAAAATAACTCGCTAAGCCGACACCAATGAATAGACTAAATATGATCCCTAAGAGCCCTCCCAAAAGACTGATCATTAAAGCTTCTAGTAAAAATTGTTGTTTAATAGTAGAAGCTTTTGCGCCCAATGATTTAGAGATACCTATTTCTCTAGTGCGTTCCACAACAGCAACCAGCATAATATTCATCAATCCGATAATAGAACCTAATAATGTAACTAGTGCAATAACAATAGCTGCCCAGCCTATTTTACCTATGATATCATTTACCATTTCTACCATGGCATCATTTTTTTGGATCGAAAAATCATTAGCAGCACCAAGTGATATACGGCGTATTACTCTAAACAGTCCTTCGGCTTCTTCTGCTGCTAGGTCTTTATAGGCTACATCGGGTATCCATACACTTAATACATAAGATGGTTCAGCTCCATACACACTACGAGCGGTTTGTAAAGGCAAAAAAACCATATTGTCTAAATTGAGCATCATGCTGCCTCCTTTTTCAGTGGCAACACCCACAACATTATATTTATAAGCTCCAACACTTATCCATTTACCTAATGCTAGTTGTGGTTTTTTAAATAAGGTTTTGGCAATGCCATAACCCAATATACACACTTTAGCACCCATCTCTTCTTCTTGTGTGCTTAAATTTCGCCCTACTAACAAGTTGCTCTGACTGATTTTTAAATAATTTTGATCAATCCCTAATACCTTGATATTAGGATGTGTTTTAACGGTACCGGCTTGTACTGTAGCCACCATAGTACCTGAAAAAGATA
>JBDHYE010000198.1:0-4125 GCA_039811245.1 Chitinophagaceae bacterium
GTTTGGAGGCTCTGCCATGGCAAGTGTATTAGGCGCAAGCTTGCATTTAGAAGGGGCTACTAAGAATAAAAAACTCACCTACCTTTTTGGAGCACGTCAAAAAAGCAATCAGTTTTTACTCAAATCACAGCCTACTCAAGGGATTTATACCCCTTCTTTTACCGACATTCAAACGCTTTTGCATTATCAAATAAACCCTCATTGGGAGTCGGAGCTCATATTAAATTATGCCCGCAACCGCTTTAGCTTTATACCTCAAGAAAGTACCTCAAGTTTTGGGGTGCTTAATAAAGCTTATCAGCTTAAAATGTTTTATAACGGTAGTGAAATAGACCAATTTGACTCGCGTTTTGGTGGTTATTCATTAACCTATAGACCCAATGAAGACCTTAAATTGAAGTTTTTAGTGTCTGCATTTCAAACTAATGAAAAAGAAACTTATGATATTAATGGAGAATATATTTTAGGTGAATTGGAAACAGATTTAGGTAAGGCAAACTTTGGTCAAACAAAATATAATTTAGGTACTGGTGTGATACAAGATTATGCCCGCAATTATCTTAAAGTAGGCGTGATCACTGCTGCACATAGAGGAGCATATAGTGCTGGGAAACATTATATCCAATGGGGGGCAGATGTTACCCAATTACAAATAGAAGATAAATTACATCAATTCCAACGGAGAGACTCGGCTGGTTTTACACAACCATTTAGTAAAGATTCTCTTACGATGCATACCTTGTATCATGCTTCTAACAATATTTCAACTTATAGGCTAGCAGCATTTATACAAGACAATTTTAAGTTTCAAGATACCGTAAAATATACAGGCTCATTTGGTACAAGGGTACAGTACAATGCTTTAAATAATGAATTGCTCTTTAGTCCTAGAATCCAACTGGGTTTTAAACCTTATTGGAAAAAAGATTTTAGTTTCCGTTTCGCATCAGGTATTTATAACCAAGCTCCATTTTATAGAGAGTTAAGAGACCTTCAAGGGCATACCAATTTACAAGTGAAAGCACAGAAGTCGTTTCACCTTGTGGCCGGTACCGAGTATAATTTTAAAGTAGGAAATAGTCCATTTAAGTTTACATCAGAGTTTTACTATAAAAATCTTTGGGATTTGGTACCTTATGAATATGATGGTATCAAAATACGCTATTATGGACGCAATGATGGTAAAGGTTATGCTTATGGTGGAGAGCTGCGTTTATATGCCGATTTGGTTAAAGATGCTACCTCGTGGATTAGCATAGGTATGATGAAAACAGAAGAACGAGTACTCCAACATTTTACCAATGCTGCTGGTAATGATAGTGCCGTTTACTCAGCATTTATTCCTCGTCCTACAGATCAGCGTTTGATGATTGCTATGTACTTTCAAGATTATTTACGTCAGAATAAAAATTTTAGAGTACATCTTAATTTAATGTATGGCACCGGATTGCCTTTTGGTCCACCAGATGGTAATAGGGTAGGCGATATTCTCCGTATGCCTAGCTATAAACGTGTAGATATTGGTTTTTCTGCATTATTACTTGATGGTTCAAAAGCCAATAGGCCTGCCTATAGCTATTTCAAAAACTTTAAATCTATTTGGGCAAGTGTTGAAATTTTCAACTTGTTGGATATTCAAAATACTTTATCCTACAATTGGGTTCAAGATCAAAGTAGCAATAAAATATTTGCAGTGCCCAATAGGCTTACTTCTCGTATGCTCAATTTTAAATTGGCGGTAGAGTTTTAATTGTAATCTTAACCCTCTAAATGAATTGAAAAAACGATAGAGCGAGTTCTGATTTGATCTATCGCATTGGTTAAGGGTAAGCTTCTATCTCTATAGATTTGGTTCATTAAGCCCTCACTTAGTTTTATTTCTGGTGAGAAAATAAAATTAGGATAATAAAACTCTAATCCGAAACCCAATTCATAACCAAAATCCATGGGTTTAAATTTTAAAAACTCATCTTTTTTTCTTGAATTGGCATTTGCTGCCATATCATAATCCATTTTTACACCCGTTAGGCCATAGAATCTAAAATTATGTATCCGATCACTTTTAAACTTAAGTTGTAAGGGTAAGTGTACATAGATAGACTCAATCTGTTTCTGCTGAATATCTGTGGGGACATTGGGGCTATTAAACTGTAATGTTTTTTCGGCAAAAGAGATGGAGGGAATTAAGCGTAAATCAACAAAATTGCTCAAGCGTAAATTACCCTGGATACCAAGATTAAAGCCTGTGCTCCAGCCCGGCTGTATGTTCATAAAGGTGTCTGTTTGTGCAAAATCTTGACTGTATTTAATACGATATCGAGATTGATTGGCAGAAAAACTAAGTCCGAAATAATAAGGTTTACTATCATGGTCCTCCATATTCATAACTCTTCTTTGAGCTATACTTTGGCTAATAGAAGAAAGGTAAAATATACCTATTAACAATAGACTAAAACTAATTTTTTTCTGATTCATGTTGATATAAAAACAAGCTTAAAACGTTTACGAAGGTAAAATATTTCTTTACTTGTATTTCTTTTTTTTCGTTAATAAGAAATATGTATGCTTTTGAATTGTAATTTTGCCGCCCTATGGATAATTTTTTAACCCATGAGCAATTAATAGAAGCTGCTCAAGAATATGGCACACCGCTATATGTGTATAATGTTCATAAAATAGATGAACAATTTGCTAAACTACAGAATGCCTTTAGTGGGCACAGTACTCGTTTTTTTTATGCTTGTAAAGCCTTAACCAATATAAATATACTTAAACATTTAAAGTCAATAGGAGCTAATTTAGATTGTGTAAGCATTAATGAAGTAAAATTAGGACTTAGAGCTGGTTTTGAACCTAAGCAAATTTTATTTACACCTAATTGTGTGGCTTTTGATGAAATAAAAGAAGCCGTATCCTTAAATGTCAATATTAATATAGATAGCATCTCTATGTTAGAATTATTTGGCAATACTTATGGTAGTACTTATCCAATTTGCATTAGAATTAATCCACACATTGAGGCAGGAGGTAATTATAAAATTTCTACCGGGCATATAGATAGCAAATTTGGTATCTCAATACATCAAATCAGGCATATTGTAAGAGTAGTAAAAACTACACAACTTAAGATTCAAGGCTTACACATGCATACCGGTAGTGAGATTAAAGACGTAAATGTTTTTATTCAAGCCATGGACGTGCTACTGTCAATTGCTCAAAATTTTGATAGTTTAGAATATATTGATTTAGGTAGCGGCTTTAAAGTGCCCTATAAAGAATCGGATAGAGAAACTGATATCGTGAGCTTAGGTAAAAGATTAAGCGAAACGATAAAAGAATTTGAAACGGAATATGGCAAGCCATTAGAAATTTGGTTTGAACCAGGTAAATATTTAGTGAGTGAGTGTGGTTATTTCATAGTAAATGCAAACCTTATCAAACAGACTACTGCAACGGTTTTTGTAGGTGTGAATTCAGGTTTTAATCATTTGATACGCCCTATGTTTTATGATGCCTACCATAAAATAGCGAATATTAGTAACCCTAAAGGCGCAGAACGAATTTATACCGTGGTTGGGAATATTTGCGAGACCGATACTTTTGCTTGGGATAGGGTGTTGAATGAAGTTCGTGAAGACGACTTGCTAGTGTTTTACAA
Source organism: Chitinophagaceae bacterium (assembly GCA_039811245.1). Taxonomy (GTDB): domain Bacteria; phylum Bacteroidota; class Bacteroidia; order Chitinophagales; family Chitinophagaceae; genus Rurimicrobium. The sequence goes on from JBDHYE010000198.1 coordinate 3,659, forward strand.
TGCCGGTGCTTATGGTTTTGAGATGAGTAGTAATTTTAACTCAAGGTTGAAACCTGCAGAAGTAATGTTTAAAGATGGCGCTTTTCAATTGATCCGTAAAAGACAAGTATTTGAAGATTTACTAATCGGTCAAGTAGAATAAAAGAATTATTTACTTAAAAAAAAGAGCGGCTATATTGATTTTAAAATAGCCGCTCTTTTTCATTATACATGTTTTACACTCAATACACGTGTTTTAAAATATTATTGTGCGTCAAACGTATTACCTTGGTTAATATCTCCGGTTTCAAATCCTTTTTTAAACCAATACATTCTTTGTTGAGAACTGCCATGAGTAAACGCATCGGGCACTACATAGCCTTGAGCTTGTTTTTGTAAATTATCATCACCAATGGCATGAGCAGCATTTAAGGCTTCGTCAATATCTCCAGTTTCAACTATTTTCTGATCTTGTTGTGCATAATGTG
>JBDHYE010000199.1:0-4110 GCA_039811245.1 Chitinophagaceae bacterium
CCTGTGGCTGCAATACTTTTAGCGATAGAATTATTATTATTTGAATTTTCTCCTCGATCATTTATACCCGTAGCTTTAGCATGCATAACCGGTGCAGCAGGGCATCATTTTTTATTTCATTCCGATGTGGCATTCCCAATACAAGGCTCACTTGAAGTAGCCAGTAATAGTGCTTTACTGTTTTATGGATTTATGGGTTTAGCTATGGGTCTTATCGCAATAGTAGCAACAAAAATAGTTTATGGCATAGAAGATCTTTTTGAAAAACTACCTATACATTGGGCTTGGTGGCCGGCTCTAGGAGGCTTAGCAGTAGGGCTTATTGGCTATTTTGACCCTCGCACCTTAGGTGTAGGTTATAGTAATATTACCGATGTTTTATCTGGTCAATTAAGTTTAAACATTGTTGTATCACTATGTATTATGAAATTTATTTCGTGGGCTATCTCTTTAGGTAGTGGTACATCTGGAGGCACGCTTGCACCCTTATTGACCATTGGTGGCGCTATTGGTGCTGTGTTTGGTTTGTTTGCTACGCAATGGTTTCCCGATGCTGGTATATCAGTATCTATGGCAGCTTTAGTAGGCATGTCTGCAATGTTTGCAGGTGCATCAAGAGCCTTTTTAACTTCTATCGTTTTTGCATTAGAAACTACGGGGCAGTCCAATGCCCTTCTACCTTTATTAGCTACTTGTACTTCGGCATATTTTGTTTCTTATTTTTTAATGGACAATACCATAATGACCGAAAAGATAGCCCGTAGAGGAATAGTTACCCCACATTCTTACGAACCAGATATTTTAGAAAAAACCAAAGTAAGCCAGGTTAGGAGCGACCAAGGAATTATCATCAATAATGAAATGAAAATAAGCGAGGCAAGAAACTGGTTAGAGCAAGAAAGCGATTTAAAATCCAACTATTTTATCATAGCCGATCATGAGGCGAAATACTGTGGCATTATTAGTGCTACAAGCTTATTTGGACATCACCAAAATGCTAATTTAAAAGTAGAAGATCTCATTAAAAGGAAAACCCTTTCTGTTAATCTGGAGGATTCTTTAAAATTAGCCGTTGAAACAATGGCAAAAGAAAATGTAGATTTAATACCTATAGTACAAGACCAAGAGATTATTGGGGTTTTGAGCTATCAGAGTATCTTGTCTGTATATAAAAATGGTATTGATGAAAATGAGCTAGAGCAAAAGCATATCTCACTATCTAGACAAAGATTAAAAATGTTAGTTCAAGGTCAGAAGCTTATCTCTTTCATGAAAATAAAACATAAAGCATCGAATAAATAAAATCCTCTAACTCCAAAAGATAATACAAGATAAGAGACTTTATTAGAGTATAGAAAGCCTCTTTTTTATGCCACATAGTGTTGTAGGGCAATAGCGTTTAAGATATTTAAAAAAAAAAAAAAACCGCCACACGTTTAAGTATGGCGGTTGAATAATTAAAAAAAAGATAGTTTATCCTAATTGGCTGCGGCAACAGCATTTTGAACCAACTGTGCTGCTTCACTCAGTTGAATTGCACTTTGTACTTGTAATCCAGAATTTTCAATCAATTCTTTAGCTACTTCAGCATTTGTGCCTTGCAAACGAACAATAATTGGGATATTGATATTGCCTAGATTTTTATAAGCTTCTATCACACCAGAGGCTACTCTATCACAACGAACAATACCGCCAAAGATATTAATTAAAATAGCCTTAACGTTGGGGTCTTTCATAATGATTCTAAATCCAGCTTCTACTGTTTGAGCATTAGCAGTACCACCTACATCTAAGAAGTTGGCGGGTTCACCACCAGCCAATTTAATCATATCCATTGTAGCCATTGCTAGACCGGCACCATTAACCATACAACCTACGTTACCATCTAGTTTTACATAGTTTAGATTGTACTCTCCGGCTTCTACTTCTGTTGGGTCTTCTTCAGACTTATCTCTAAGTTCTTTTAAATCTGCATGGCGGAGCATTGCATTATCATCAAGATCCATTTTACAATCTACTGCTATGATTTTATCATCAGCACTTTTAAACAAGGGATTAATTTCAAGCATTGAACAATCTAAACCTACATAAGCATTATAAAGATTGCTCACAAATTTCACCATATTTTTAAATGCATCACCACTTAAACCAAGGTTAAAAGCAATGTTACGAGCTTGGTATCCTTGTAGTGGTAAATTAGGTGCTACCCACTCTTTAAATATTTTTTCAGGGGTATTATGTGCTACCTCTTCGATATCCATACCACCCTCTGTGCTGTACATAATCACGTTTTGTTTTTTGGTTCTATCCATTAAGATAGAAAGATAAAATTCTTTACGCTCACTAGGACCATCATAGTACATATCTTGAGCTATAAGTATCTTATTTACTTTTTTACCAGCAGCACCTGTCTGTATCGTAACTAGAGTATTGCCTAGGATATTTGTAGCTACTTGTTGTGCTGTTTCTACGCTTTTTACTACCGCTACACCACTTTGATCAGGTACTTCTTTCATTCTACCTTTACCTCTTCCGCCTGCATGAATTTGTGCTTTAATCACAACAAATTTGCTATTGGTTTGGCTAGAAATTTGATTATAGGCATTTACAGCATCATCTACTGTTTCAACCGCTATACCCTCTTGTGTAGGGACATTATAACGCTTTAATAAATCTTTGGCTTGATACTCGTGTACGTTCATTTTAATAAAAAAATTTGTGCAAAGTTATAAGAATATTCTTTTTTTTCGTGTTTATTTTATTTAAGTCTAAATTAATTACTGAGCGGGTTCTTGTAGTATATCTAAGAAATCGGCTGCTGCTATTTCTAATTGGTTGACCACTTTGGCTATTTGAGCATTCAAATAATCATAAGCCACATGTGCCAATAAGCCAATAATAAGCCCCACAGCAGAGGTTACCATTTTGGTATAAATACCACCAGCAATGCTTTCTAATGAAAAACCTTGTTGTTGGATATTAAAAAATAAGATAATCATACCAGCAATAGTGCCCAAAAAGCCAAACATAGGTGCAATTTTAGAAATCGTATTGAGTGCCTGCATGTTTTTTTCTAATTGATACACTTCTAAACGACCAGCATTTTCCATAGCACTTTCAATACTATCTAATGGTTTACCAATACGCACCACTCCTTTTTCTAACATTCTTGCCACAGGTAAATTATTATGTTTACATAATGATTTTGTAGCTTGTATATTATTTGATAAAATCTGTTCTCTAATTCTTTGAATTAGAAGATTATCTTTCATCCGTGCATTTTTTATGGTTTGATAGCGCTCCCAAAATATATATACTAAGGCGATAGAACAAATCAATAAAGGAATCATTAATACACCACCCTCCATTAACAAGGAGAATAAAGATAATTTTTTCTCGGGTTGTGTAGCGGCTTCGGTAGCTACTGCTTGAGCAGCGCTATCAATTTGCCATAACATAAAGTCTAAAAACATTAGGATACGATTTATTTTATTTTTTTTAAATGTTGCAAATATATCTATTGCTACAAAAGAAAATGCTTTTTAGTGCAATAAATTCCGTGAAGAATTTCTTAATTCTATCTCGTTTGGCAAAATAAGAAAAATCTAGTATTTTTAAGCGAATACAGTTAACGATTATAAAATAAATACCAAAATAGAAAAGTAATAAATAATGAAGATTTCTTTCCACGGCGCTGCTAGAACTGTTACCGGTTCAAAACATTTAATCCATTTAAAAAACGGCAAAAAAATATTATTAGATTGTGGTTTATTCCAAGGTTTGGGCAAAGACACTTTAACGCTGAATGCTCAGTTTGGATTTGAACCAAGTGAAGTAACTTATGTTATTCTATCTCATGCCCATATTGACCATATAGGCTTACTACCTAAATTAGTAGCAGAAGGTTTTAATGGTCCTATATATTGTACAGATGCTACTGAAGATTTAGCTAAAATACTTTTAGTAGATTCTGCCAAAATACAAGAGGCAGATGTAGCGCATATTAATAAACAACGAATTAAAGATGGTAGAGAAAAAATAAAGCCACTCTACACTGTAGATGAAGCCTATAATGTTTTTCCATTAATTAAAACAATAGCCTATAATACT
>JBDHYE010000200.1:0-4098 GCA_039811245.1 Chitinophagaceae bacterium
ATGCGGTACAAATTCAAGTCATCTTTCAACAGATTATGGAACTGAAAAAAACAGAGAAAGAAATCTTAATGCACCCTGGTACGGTAATCTTTAAATCGAAGCAGTAGTCCATCAGCCTGCGAAAAAATATTTTCTAAAAGTATTACTATTTGCAGCATCTTCCTATTCGCATTCTTTTGGCAATCAGGTTTGCATGATTTTTAAGCTGCAATATTTTGTTGTAAAATGCTAAGGTTAATTGAGATATTTACGAATAGAATAAAGACGTGAAATTTAAAAGTTTGGAACCATTATTGATGATTTCTTGTTTCTATATGCGGTGAAAAATTTTATAATCATCGCATATTTGCGGTAAATAATTGGTACATTTACCGCATAATTAACTTCGGATAATGGCGAAATATATATACGAACATAAAAATTGGACAGCATTTTCTTGGCAAGACAAGGCTATAAATGCTGTGTTTGGTGAGGTAAAACTTTTGCAAGGTAAAATCATCGGTCAAATGAACACCTTAGGTTTTTTAGCCAAAGAAGAGGCTACACTTACAGCATTGACTTTAGATGTCATAAAATCATCGGAGATAGAAGGCGAGTTGCTCAACTATGACCAAGTACGCTCATCTATAGCAAGACGATTGGGAATTAATACCGCAGGTCTTGTATCAAGCAGTCGTCATATTGAGGGTATCGTAGAAATGATGCTTGACGCTACACAACGGTATTCCTTACCACTTACTAAAAAGCGTTTGTTAGGTTGGCATGCAGCACTTTTTCCATCAGGATATAGCGGACCATACAAAATTGAGACAGGCAAATACCGCACTGGTGAAATGCAAGTGATTTCGGGGGCAATGGGTAAAGAAAAAGTGCATTACCAAGCGGTTAAACCTGAATTGGTAAAAACTGAAATGGACAAATTTTTGGATTGGTTCAATAAGGACAATACACTTGACCCTGTATTGAAAGCCGCTATAGCACACTTTTGGTTTATTATTATTCACCCCTTTGACGATGGAAACGGTAGGATTGGAAGAGCCATAACGGATATGTTACTAGCCCGTGCTGAATGCAGTGGAGATCGCTTTTACAGCATGTCAAGCCAAATGCTTATAGAACGTAAACTGTATTATAAAGTATTGCAAAAAGTGCAACACAGCTCAGGCGACATTACCGAATGGGTAGATTGGTTTTTACATTGCCTGAAAAATGCAATGCTTTCTACCGAAAATACTACACATAAAATACTACAAAAAGCTGAATTTTGGAAACTGCACGAACATACTTCTATCAACGAAAGACAACGCCTGATGCTCAATAAACTTTTTGATGGTTTTGAAGGTAAATTGCAAACTTCAAAATGGGCAAAAATCACCAAAACTTCTACCGATACGGCTTTAAGAGACATTAAAGACTTAATAGAAAAAGGTGTATTGCAACAAACAAATGAAAGTGGTCGAAATATAAATTATAAGCTGATAATCTAAAAAGCTTAATTATTGTTCGTAACATGAACAGTACCCTATAATAACACGCTCATCAACTAATATTTTTATCAATTTTTATAAGGGATAAAACAAAATTAATTAGAAGCAATTTTTTATTTTTCTATTACACTTTCTGCACATTTCCCTACAATAGTATAAGCTAAATTTTTTACTTAAATCGTACTTGTGCAGAGCCTGCATAATAAAATATTATAGTGTTGAAAACACAATTAAAAAAACATCAAGACCTAGTAGGGAAGGCATTTTGGTAAGATTTCATCAGAGTATGATTTGCGATAAAGTTTTGTATTCTTGAGAAAGTATGTGGAATAATTTTTTTTCATAGCCTGCCATTGAAGCCACTATTTCCCAATAATATAGAATTAAGTCAAAGAAAAAAATATACTTTTGTGATAGTATCAAATGATAGTATCATTTTATGAAACCACCTTATGAAATTTCAACAGAAATCCTAAAATACCTTACTCAAATTTCAGAAAAAATTGGAGAAGTTAACACTAAGTATTTGATTAAAACGAATCCAACTTTAAGAAAACAAAATCAAATTAAAACGATTCATGCTTCTTTGAGCATTGAAGGAAACACGTTAACAGAAGCGCAAATAACTGCAATAATTGAGAACAAACGAGTTGTTGGCCCAGAAAAAGATATTACTGAAGTAATAAATGCTTTAGAATTTTATAAAAACATCAACAAACTAAAACCTCATAATGAAAAAGACTTTTTAAAGGCGCATCAATTACTTTTAAAACATTTGATAAATAATCCGGGTAAATACAGAAAACAGGGTGTAGGAATAGTAAAAGGCTCAAAAGTGGAACATGTTGCGCCATCTTTTGAAAATGTCCCTTATTTAATGAATGATTTGTTTGAATATCTAAAAGATAAATCAGAACTCACGCTGATTAAAAGTTGTGTTTTTCATTATGAAATAGAATTTATTCACCCTTTTTTAGATGGAAACGGGCGAATGGGAAGATTATGGCAAACTTTAATTTTAATGCAAGACTATCCTGTATTTGAATTTTTACCTTTCGAAACCTTAATTGCCAATAATCAGGAAGATTATTACAAAGCACTTGCTCAATCCGACAAAGAAGGAAAATCTACGAAGTTCATAGAATATATGTTGAAAATAATCGACAACTCATTATCTTATTTATTGACCCATTCCAATAAACGCCTTACAGATAAGGAAAGAATAGCCCTATTTTTAGAACAAAACTCATTTGAATTTACACGAAAAGATTATATGAATTTCTTTAAAGAAATATCATCAGCTACAGCCAGTAGAGATTTAAAATATGCAGTTGAGCAGAAGATAATCGTTAAAAAGGGAGATAAAAAAACTACCAAGTATCGAAAACATTAATACTACATACAGCATGAACACTACAAAAAGCAGCTTCAGTGGTTAATGGTACATTCCAACTTATATCTATTTTAACGGTGTATTGAATTTTTATATTCCGGAATCTGATGCTACGCAAAATCGCTGAACCTTAAATGAAATACTTATATTTAGCTCAATTAAAAACGCCCTAATACTTATGTATAGGGCGTTTTAGTATAGTTGATTTAGCAATAATGCATCAATTAGTAATCGGCTAAAGTACTCGGCAGTTGTTTCAATGCAGCTTCTAGCTGAGCATCGCTAGGGGCTATACCATGCCACTCGTGTGTACCCTCCATAAAATCTACACCTTTGCCCATAGCGGTAGTCATTAAGATACAAATAGGTTGTTTGTTGCCAGCAGCAGCTTTTGCTTGTTTTAAGCCTTCTAATACTTCAGGCATTACATTGCCCTCCATAGCAATCACTTTCCAACCAAAAGCTTCAAATTTTTGTGCTAGAGGTGCAATATTCATTACCTCCTTAGTAGGGCCATCTATTTGTTGCCCATTTACATCAATGGTTATAATTAGATTATCTAATTGATGATGTGCTGCAAAGAGTGCTGCCTCCCAGTTTTGACCTTCTTCAAGTTCTCCATCGCCTAAGAGGGCATATACGTAAGTGCCTTGCTCTTTGTTGATTTTTTTAGACAATGCTGCACCACAAGCTACACTTAAACCTTGTCCTAATGAACCACTTGCAATACGTACACCGGGTAGATGCTCGTGGGTTGTGGGGTGTCCTTGTAATCTACTGTTTAGTTTTCTAAAACTGCCAAGCTCTGCAATAGGGAAATAGCCAGAACGTGCCAAAACACTATAAAACACAGGTGAGATATGACCATTGGATAAAAAGAACGCATCTTGGTTTTTAGCGTCCATATCAAATGCTTGAGGTTGATGCTGCATCACTTCAAAATAAAGCGCTACTAAAAAATCGGTACAACCTAAAGAGCCACCCGGGTGACCGCTCTGTACAGCATGAACCATTCTTAGAATATCTCTTCTTACTTGTGTTGCCAGGGCTTGAAGTTGTGCTACTTCCATTTATTGAAGATTAAAATTGAAATTGTAATAATTTGAAGTGGCAAAGATAAATTTTAAAGCCAAAAAGAAAGCTAAAAAATGCTTATTTGCGATGATTTTTTATGAAATAATAAAAGTTGTAAAGGTTTTACGATTTATTTTGATACTT
>JBDHYE010000201.1:0-4088 GCA_039811245.1 Chitinophagaceae bacterium
CGCACAACTTGAAGCATGTAAAATATCAAATTTTGACCTTAAATATGAGTTGTATCCTAAAGCAGATGAAGTTATCTCAGTAGGAGTGTTTTATAAGTCATTTGCCAATCCAATAGAACAAATCAATCTAGGTAACAAAGTATTTAGTTATCAAAACTCTTTAGGAGCAAGCTTATACGGACTAGAAATGGAGTTTAGAAAAAATTTAGATTTTATTCCAGGCTCATTATTTAAACATCTAAATGTCTATGTGAATGGAAGTATATTAAAAGGTAATGTGCAATTAGACCAAGCTCAGCAACCCAGCTTGATGCAAGGGCAAGCACCTTATCTTATCAATACGGGTTTGCAATATCAACATAAATCTTTAGGTGCAAATATTGTATATCATAAAACAGGTACTAGTCTTGCTTTTAGAGGGATTGGTACAGATGGTATGGATATTTATGAGAAACCCCGTGATGTTATCGATTTGCAGATTTCAAAAAGTTTCTTCAATAATAAATGGGAATTGAAATTTAGTCTTAACGATATACTTGCACAGCCTTATACTTGGTATGCTACAATAGGCAATAAACAAACAGAAAATTTTATAAAGAAATTCAATAACGAAACCGATAAAGTGATTAATCAATTTCAACTCGGTACAAACGCTAAAATCGCAATCAAATACAAATTTTAAAAACAACAACAAAAATGAAAACAACATCAAAATTAATCGCTGGATTAATCCTTACAAGTAGTGTGGTAGCCTCTTGTAATAAAAAAGAAAAAGACAATACTAGTCCTTCAAACCCTGCACCAAGCCTTGAAACCATTGATATTAGAGGCAATTTGACTGGTAATATTAAATGGACAAAAGATAAACTGTACCGTTTAAGAGGATATGTATATGTAGAAAGTGGTTCTAGCTTAGAAATAGAAGCGGGCACTAAAATTATCTCTAGTAAAGACTCTGCTGCTGTGTTTGTAATTTATAAAGATGCTAAAATATTTGCTAAAGGTACTGCACAAAATCCAATTGTTTTTACCTCTGCCGAAAAAAATCCTGCTCCCGGTGATTTGGGAGGTATCGTAATCGTAGGTAATGCAACAGGCAATGGCAATCATAAGTCTATTGAAGGTGGTGTAGATGCTGCACATAAAGCTTTTGGTGGCACTAACGACGCTGATAATAGTGGTATTTTATCTTATGTACGTATTGAATATGCTGGTAAGGCTGTAAACCCAGATGATGAAGTAAATGGGCTTTCGCTTTACACTGTAGGGAATGGTACACAGATAGACCATATTCAAGTGAGTAGAGGTCTTGACGATGCGTATGAATTTTTTGGAGGTTCTGTAAATGCTAAATATTTAATAGCCTATAATTGTGCCGATGATGATTTTGATTTTGATGATGGTTATCACGGACATATCCAATATGCATTGGCTGTTAAAGACCCAAGATTTACCGATTCTAAAACTGGTGGTGATGTTTCAAATAATATTGAAGCAGATAATACAAACGGTAAAATACCTTATAATACGAGCCCTTATACTAGTGCTACACTTTCTAATTTTACATTAGTAGGTCCTAACAATGCGTTGAATACTTCAACAGACCATGGTTATAATGTTAGATTCCGCAGAGGGGCTAAAATGATTCTAGCGAACTCAGTAATCCTTGGTGGTCAGAAAGCAGGTTTAGTAGTTGAAAATGGTGAAACACAAGTACATTACAGAAATGCTGAAAGTGGATTAATCAATTCTTTTATCCATGCAGTAACGAGTACCTTTAATGCTAAGAATGGTTCTAATCTTTATTCTGGAGCGATTAACCCCGATTCACTTGACGATAGCAGTTTAGAAACAATAAGCGTAAGTACTTATGGTAGTAAAAAAATAACATCGGCTACAGATATGGGTTTGATCGATCCATTTAATGTGAACAAACCTAACTGTATGCCCAATAGTGGAGCTACTATCGCAACTACTGCCTCAAAATTTGATGTGGGTAATTTGAAAAATAGTTTCTTTAGTCCTAGTAACTATATCGGTGCTTTTGCTCCTGGTTCAGATTGGACTTTATTATGGACTTCTTGGGAAGATTAATTTTTCTGTTTTAATTTTTAATAGGCTATTCTTAAAAGAGTAGCCTATTTTTTTGTATTACAAGAATCACATTAAAGTGGTATTGATTAGGGCTCAAAATTCTATTTTCTTTGTGGTCTAAATTTATTAACAATGAAAAAAATTATCCTTTGTTGTGCAGTTTTAACAGCACTTGTATCTTGTAAAAAAGAAGATAAAAAATCAAGCTCTACAACACCTCCTACCACTACGTCGCCAGTTGCCAATAATACCTTTACCATCTATAAACCTGATGGTACAGAACTTAAATCGAGTTTTACAAGTTATAAAATAGGCGTACAAACCGATGCTGATGGTAGTAGCTATAGTTATATTGGTTATTTTAGTGTAGGGTCCAACAGCACTTATGACCGCCTAGCCATTAATTTTAAATCTTTACCTAATGATGGAGACTATAAATTACAAAATCCTAAAAATTATCATAATAGTAATTTAGGCACTGGTTATTCAGGGGTAAATATTACTTATGATAACATCAACTATATGGTCAATACCGATTACGATGCCACTGTAAAAGTAAGTACAGAAGGCGGAAAGAAGAAAGTAACCCTTACAAAAGCTATGCTAAGTAGTGGTTCTGTGGTAATGCCCGGTGGTACTAAGCTACCAGATAGTTGTTTGATTTCTGCGGTAATTTTAGAATAAAATCTAAGTCAATAATGAAATAATTAGGTGCTTCAATAGAGGCACCTTTTATTTTTTCTACCCTTATTCTGTTTAAAAAATTTTTTAGGGCATATAAAAATAGAAGAGTAGTTTTGCAGCACAAAAAAGCACTTATATGAAATTTTTTATTGATACAGCCAATTTGGCTCAAATACAAGAAGCCCACGATTTAGGTATTTTAGATGGTGTTACCACAAATCCCTCTTTGATGGCTAAAGAAGGCATTAGTGGCGCAGATAATATTTTGAATCACTATAAAGCAATCTGTGAAATTGTAGATGGTCCTGTTAGTGCAGAAGTGATCTCTACAGACTTTGAAGGTATGGTAGAAGAAGGTAAAAAGTTAGCCGCAATTCACCCTAATATTGTTGTGAAAATACCAATGATTAAAGAGGGCATTAAAGCTATTAAATGGTTTAGTGATCACAATATCCAAACAAACTGCACTTTAGTATTTTCGGCAGGTCAAGCGATATTGGCTGCTAAGGCAGGTGCTACTTATGTATCTCCTTTTATTGGTAGAATAGATGATAGCAGTTGGGACGGTGTACAACTCATTGAGCAAATTGTTCAAATTTATAATGCTCAAGGTTTTGCTACCGAAGTACTAGCCGCTTCAATACGTAATCCACTACATATTGTACGTTGTGCAGAGGTAGGTGCTGATGTGTGTACTTGTCCATTGAGTTCTATTTTAGGGCTATTGAAGCACCCACTAACCGATTTAGGTTTGGCTCAGTTTTTAAAAGACGCTACTCAGTTAAAATAAGCAATCATCAATTTAGAGCTTCAAAACACCTTTTCGGAGGTGTTTTTTTATTTAATGTATTTTATGAAATGAATGATACAGATGTAGATTAAGCAATACCATTTCGTATATTTACCATTTCGAATTATAAAGTACTGCATGCCATATTGGGATATTATACTTACTTGTAGTTTTGGTATCAACTTTGTGATTGCTTTTTGGGGTTTAATCAGCTCAAAACAGCCTATAAGTTTAGCCAAAGTGTTCTGGGTTTTTCAGCTTGTATTTATGGTTATTGTACCTTATATGCAGTTGCTTTCGGGGCAGTTTCCTTGGGGGCGTAGCTTCAGCCCAATGCTGTTATTACAACTTAATTTGATTGTACTTTTTGTTCAGCTTTTCATATTGTTTTTTATAAGAAAAAAAACAGTATTAGAAAAACAGCATAGCAACCCATTTACTACTTTAACGATTCATAGTACTTATGCTAAACTGATGTTTATATGTAGTGCTTTATTGCTCATTTGGGGGAATAACCATT
>JBDHYE010000202.1:0-4087 GCA_039811245.1 Chitinophagaceae bacterium
AGACCCCGCTCACCTTTATTTTTATTTACTAAAACCCAGAGTCTTATCAACCAATTAAGTCTAAGTTGGGGTATTCAAGCTTTTTATTATGATAAAGAAGATAATCTCGACAATATGATCAAAGATCAAATTTCTTTTTTAAAAAACAGAGGTTTAATTAAAGAAGGTGATGTAGTAGTGAACACTTGTAGTACCCCTGTAGCCGAACACTTATCTACAAATACACTTAAAATAACTAGAGTATATTAGCTTTTATACCTAATCAAGGTAAATTTGTTTAAATTTTTATAAAAATGGATACAAAATAGCATAGCTAAAAATATTAAATTACTTTTGTACATTAGCATTTAATAACATCACTCTAAAAGTGGTGTTATTTTTTGTAATTATTATAAATAAATTGTAATTTGACCAAGATTACTTTTTAATAATATTTTTTTATATAAATAAAAGATGGCTAAAGCAGCAGCGACTAAAACAGCAAAACGGAATCTTAAAAAAGAACTTCAAAAACATTTTGGTTTTGATAAATTTAAAGGAGAACAAGAAGCAATAATTCAAAATGTATTGGACAAGAAAGATACCTTTGTAATTATGCCAACAGGTGGTGGTAAATCTCTTTGTTATCAATTACCTGCATTATTGTCAGAAGGGGTAGCAATAGTAATTTCTCCACTCATCGCATTGATGAAAAACCAAGTGGATTTAATAAGAGGTTATAGTGAAAAAGATAATATTGCCCATTTTTTAAATTCTACATTAAGTAAAGTACAACAAAAGAAAGTAAAATCAGATTTATTAGATGGTACAACAAAACTGTTGTATGTAGCCCCCGAAACGCTTACAAAAGCAGAAAATATTGAGTTTTTTGCTGATTTGAACATCTCTTTTGTAGCAGTAGACGAAGCCCACTGTATATCTGAATGGGGTCATGATTTTAGACCAGAATATCGTAAGCTGCGCACGATGATAGAAGCTATAAATCCTACGATTCCAATTATAGCATTAACCGCTACGGCAACTCCAAAAGTTCAAGACGATATTGTAAAAAATTTAGAACTCCGTAAGCCCAAAATATTTATATCTTCCTTTAATAGGGCTAATTTATACTACGAGGTTATCCCCAAAACATCAAAAGATCAAACGCTTAAAAGCATCGTTAAGTTTATTCATTCTATGAAAGGTAAAAGTGGTATCATTTATACTTTAAATAGAAAAACTACCGAAGATTTAGCAAGCTTATTACAAGCCAATGGAGTTAGTGCAGTAGCTTATCATGCTGGACTAGAAGCTGCTGTACGCTCACAAAGACAAGATATGTTTTTAATGGAGCAAGTAGATGTTATCGTTGCTACTATTGCATTTGGAATGGGTATTGATAAGCCTGATGTACGCTTTGTAATTCATTTTAATATTCCCAAATCATTAGAAAATTACTATCAAGAAACCGGTAGGGCAGGGAGAGATGGCTTAGAGGGGAAATGCATTTTGTACTACTCTTATAAAGATGTTCAGAAATTAGAACACCTCATGCGTGATAAAGCGCTTAGTGAAAGAGAAATGGGTGGACAGCTTATAGCAGAAACATTAGCCTATGCCGAAAGTAGTGTGTGTAGAAGAAAACTACTCCTGCATTATTTTGGTGAAACTTTAAAAGAAAATAACTGTGGAAATTGTGATAACTGCTTACACCCTAAAGAAAAACTCGATGTAAAAGACTCTGTAAAAATTGTACTTGATGCGATTCATGAAGTTGATGAACGCTTTGGTATAGATTATATTGTCAATATTGTGTTGGGTATCAGCAATCCTCAAATTGTTACATTTAGGCATAACAAACTTAAATCTTTTGGTGCTGGTCAAATCATGAAAATGGATGCCAACTTTTGGCAATCGTTAATCCGTCAAATGATGTTAGAAGGCTTTATACGCAAGGATATTGAAGAGTATGGATTGTTAAAAATAACCGATGCGGGTAAAAAATTCTTGAAAAAGCCTTTTGCAATTGAAGTGTCTTTAAACCATCAATACCCTGAAGAGTCTGATACTGATGATATTGTTACTGGTTCAGGAGGAGGAGCAGCATTAGACGAAAACTTGTTTAAAATGCTAATGGACTTACGTAAAGAAGTAGGTACCGCCAATAAACTACCACCATTTGTAATTTTCCTTGAAAATTCAATAGAAGATATGGCCACCTCATATCCTACCACAATGGAGGAGCTTGAGAAAATAGCCGGAGTAAGTAAGGGAAAAGCATTGAAATATGGTCGTAAGTTTATAGACCTCATTGCAAAATATGTAGAAGAAAATGAAATTGAAAAGTCTGAAGAATTTGTAATGAAAAGCGTGGTTAATAAAAGCGGAATGAAAGTTTTTATTATCACAAATATTGACAAAAGAATCCCTCTTGAAACCATCGCAAAGAATAAAAACTTAAGTATAGAAGCTTTGTTAGTTGAAATGGAGAGTATTGTAGCTAGTGGCACGAGATTAAATATTGGATATTGTATTGATGAAGAACTTGATGAGTATGAACAAGAAGATATTTTTGAATATTTTAGAAATTGTCAAGACGACAACCTTGAAGAAGCCTATGAAGAGTTTAAAGACCAAAATGTAAGCATAGAGTTGCTACAATTAATGCGTATTAAGTTTTTAAGTGAGTACGGTAGCTAGTATATTTTAATATCATCAATAATTTTTTAAAATCTATAAGCTTAGCTCATGCACTCAATCGAAACATTATTAAACAAACTACAAAGCCCTAAAAAAATATGGGTTACTACACACTATAAACCCGATGGTGATGCAGTAGGTAGTGTAATGGCTTTATGTTTATATTTAAAGAAAAAAGGACATGAAGTTTATCCTGTATTTCCTAATGAAATTCCTTATTTTTTAGATTGGATACCTGGATTAGAGCATGCTTTAAATTTTGAAGCAGAGCCCAAATTAGTAGAGCAAAAATTGCAACAATGTGATTTGATTTGTTGTCTTGATTTTAATGATATCAGTAGAGTAAAATATTTAGAACCCTTATTGGCTGCTGCTCAACAAGAAAAATTACTCATTGATCATCACATGTATGCCACGCCTGTTTTTGAATATAGCTTAAGCGATGAACATAAAAGCAGTACTTGTGAGTTGGTGTATGATTTTATAAATCTTGATAAGGGTAATGCCTTAATCGATACTGATATCGCTGCATGCCTCTATACTGGAGCGATGACAGATTCTGGCTCTTTTCGTTTCCCTTCTACTAGTGCATCATTACACAGAATGATTGCAGACCTGATGGATAAAGGCTTAAAACATAGTCCCATTCACGAAAAAGTATATGATTCTTGGACAGAACAACGAATGCGTTTTGTGGGATATGTACTAAAAGATAAGATGGAAATCATAAAGGATTGTCAAGCTGGCTTGATCTGCCTAAGTCAAAAAGATTTAGACGATTATCAATTAAATTCAAGTGATACCGAAGGCCTAGTTAATTACCCATTAAGTATTGAAGGAATCTTATTCTCTACCTTAATTATTGAACGAAAAGATGGAGTAAAACTCTCATTTAGAAGTAAAGGAAATGTAGATGTAAACTTTTTTGCAAGGCAATATTTTAATGGAGGAGGGCATTTTAATGCCTCTGGTGGACAATCTTCACAAAGCTTTACAGAAACAATATTATGTTTTAAACAAAAATTATACGAATTTCACGCCCCAAACAAACAATTAAAAAAATAACAATTTAACTTTATGTACAAAAGAATCTTAACAGTAGCGGCTATGGCTACTATGTTAGCAGCTTGGTCTTCTTGTAAGAACAACACAGCATTTCAAAAAACCAAAGATGGAGTAGAGTATAAAATCGTAATCGATGAAAAAGGCGAAGCCGCTAAAGTAGGTGATTTTATTAAATACAATATGATTGTAAAAATAGGAGATAGCCTAATGTACAATAGTGCACAAATGACTGGTGGTGCACCTGTTGAGATGGAATTGCAAGACCCTCCTCCACAAACAAATAAAGCTATGGACCCTACCGAAGTCATTAAAATGATGTCGGCTGGAGATAGTGCAGTGATTA
>JBDHYE010000203.1:0-4061 GCA_039811245.1 Chitinophagaceae bacterium
TATTAAAAAACAATTGTTTTGCCATTTTGTTATTGTATTTATTTTAAAATTTTAAAAATAGGAGCGTATTAAAGGATAGCAAGGATATCACTTTCACGCATGATAAGATAATCTGCACCGTCAATATTAATTTCGGTTCCAGCATATTTACCATAAAGTACGGTATCGCCTACGCTTACAGTCATAGGTTCATCTTTTTTACCTGCTCCGGCAGCTACTACAGTACCTCTTTGTGGTTTTTCTTTAGCAGTATCAGGTATAATAATTCCACCGGCGGTTTTTTGCTCAGCAGCATCTGCTTTTACAATTACGCGGTCATGCAAGGGTTTAACTTGTACACTTGCAGGACTTGAACTTTTCTTTGCCATAATTTTAAATGTTCGGTTTTATGAAATTTAAATTTAATTTTTATGCCTATTGAGGTACAGTTTTTATGCCAAAGCATAGGTTTAAGACATTTTTGCCGTTTTTTTGACATATCTATAAGTTAGTGCTCTTTTATCGTGTCAATTTTTCCATTGTTTTTTGATAAAACAATATTCTATCTTAAGTATTGGAAATTTGTTTCATGTACTTATGAAATGGTGAAAAATCAATTACTTAATGATCTATTTTGTGTATTATTTATATTAAATAGACTATAAATATCATGCATTGGTCAAATTAACATAAACAAAATTGCACTGAGTCAACAGACTTTAGCTCACTTGGTTCGTTTATGAAGTTGATAGGTCAGGTTCAGAAAGATGTTGTTTTCGTGCAATGTGGTCGTGCTTGTTATTGGCAGTCGGGTAATATGAATGTAACCTATGTCAAACTTAAAATAAGGCGATACTTTGAATTCAAGGTTAAGTCCAAGTCTGTCGTGGTCAAAAAAATGTTCGTGTGTAGTCCCTGTTACATTAAACAATAGTTCGTCAAAAATTGAAAGTTTGATATTTTCGGTAAAGTCGTAACGAAAACCGAAACGGTTTCGCAGTCGTGTTATGTCTGATTGGTTGTTGAATATTCGGTATTCAATAGCTGTCCTATCTATTATATAAAACTTATTTAAAAATTCGTGTTGCAATTCTACTGCTGCCGAAAAGCGGATTTCATTGTTAGGTGTAACTACTTCGTCCGATTTGTCTTGAATAATTCTGTAATGAGTAAAATAAGTAAATGGCGATACGGAAAACTTTACATCTTTATTGTGTTGGTAATGTCCCCAAATTCGGTAAGTGAACATCAGATTTTTATCAAATAAGTTTGTGTTGTCAAAACCATTTTGACGTCTATGTTGAAATTCGTTATCTATCTTGAATTTCTTACCTATAGGTAAGCTCGTGGTACTACGAAACCATGAATTGTAACGATGCTGTGCCTGCGAAGTTTGGGTAATAGAAATCCATATTGCCGTTGTTAGCAATTTGACAAACCAATTCATAAATGTTTTTTAGTGTGGAAGTTTTTCTCTGAAATATCCGTAAACCCAAGTTCCAGCAATAGCGCTTAATAGTGTAACTGCAATAACGGTTGCACCTGTTCCGATTTGTGCAAACAAGGGGCCTGGGCAAGCTCCTGTAATTGCCCAACCAAAACCAAATAACAAGCCCCCATAAATTTGACCTTTATTAAATTCTTTGGGTGAAATTTTAATCGTCTCGCCATAAATGGTTTTGATGTTGAATTTTTTAATCAACCAAACAGAAATCATTCCTACCAAAACAGCACTACCGATTATTCCGTACATATGAAACGATTGTAAGCGAAACATTTCTTGTATACGAAACCAACTCACTATTTCTGCTTTTACAAACACGATGCCAAATAATATTCCTACAATCAGGTATTTCAAATTATGATACCATTTGTGTTCCAAATGACTTTCGTTTACGCACATTGCGTCTAACTCACGAAGTTGTAAGTCTTTTTCTGTATCCATATTTTGTTGCATTATTGTTCTGTTTAGAGTGAAAGGATAAGAGGTAAAAGCAAATTTGCCATAATGAAACCACCAATCATAAAACTGATAGTAGCGATCAATGAAGACAATTGCAGGTTAGACAATCCCATTATAGCGTGTCCACTGGTACAACCTCCTGCATAACGAGTTCCAAAGCCTACTAAAAAACCACCAACAACCATTAGTAAAAACCCTTTTAGTGTAAACAAGGATTGCCAATTGATAATATCTTCTGGAACAAGATTGTTGAAATTGGTAATTCCATATCCTGCAAGCTCTGTAACTAATTTAGGATTGACTTCAATAGGGTTTGGATTTGATAAAAGGTTTATGGCTACTGCCCCTCCCAAGAAAATGCCAAAAACAAAAAACAAATTCCACACTTCTTTTTTCCAATCGTATTTGAAAAACGGAATATTAGCAGGCATACACGATGCGCAAACGTGTCGGAGAGATGAACTGACACCAAACGATTTGTTTCCTAAAATCAATAATGCAGGAACAGTTAATCCGATTAAGGGACCTGCTACATACCATGGCCAAGGTTGTTTTATAAATTCTAACATTGTTTTTGTTCTTTATTAAAATTGTTGTGCGAAAGTGATTATTTTATTTTTTTCTTAGCGCTACTTTTGTTACAAAATAGAAAGAAGCTGTGATGATTATATTTAGACAAACAACAAGTAAGAAACAAAACTCACTATTTGAAAAATAAAAATAATCATACCAACCAAGAATGCTTTGCCACTAATATTCCAAAGCGATTTGATATTTATTTTTAGCCCGATGGCTGCCATACCTATATTGAGTAAGGTGTCGCCAGATTTGGAAAGATATTTCAGTGTCTTTGAATTGAAAATGCCAATTTGTGAAAGAAAAACCGCTATTAAAAAAAAGAGAATAAAAAGAGGAAATTTGATTTTTGTATTGCCGTTCTTTGTTTTAAATAGAAAAAATACAACAAGCAAAAACGGAACTAGAAATGCCACTATGCCCATTTTTACGACTGTTGCAAACTCACCAATTTCTTCATTCATCGAAAATCCTGCACCCACTACATGCCCTACTGACTGCAAAATACCTCCAAGGAAAATGCCCGTTTCAATATTTGAAAATTCTAATGCTGTAGCAATAATCGGTAGCAACACCATTCCAAGTAACCCTAAAACATTTATCACGGCTAATGAAATACCCGTTTCTTCTTCGTTAGAGTTGATAAGAGGAGCAGTAGCACCTATGGCAGACGAACCGCAAATAGCACTACCTGCACCTAATAGTAAAAAAAGGTTACTGTCTTTTTTGCCAAATATTTTTTGGAGGAATAATGCTAAAATTATAATCAGTACAATACTTAAAAATATGGCAGACAAAGTAGAAAGCCCTATTTTTTGAAACGTAGTAACCTGAAAACCAAACCCGATAAAAACAATAGCGGCTTCCAATATATATTTCTCCGTCCAAGCTACACCTTGACTGAAAAACAAATAATTTGATAGGAATTGTCGTATAATAATACCTAGCATTAGAGCGATTAATGCAGTTCCTAAAGCAGGCATATAAGTTGATAAGAATTTTGCGACTATCATTATGACAACCACTAAAACAATTCCTGAAATTTTGTTTTTAAACATTCTGATTGTTGTTAAATTTAAATGCCTTATGTACCGATATAAAAACTGCCCGAAATGCAACCAACGAATTTTCAACTTGCCAAAGCTCCAAGTTGAACACCAATAATCGTGAATGAATTTTTCTTTAGAAAAAAATTACATTCTAGTTGTTTTCTTTTAGCTTCGCTTTCCACATTCCTCTCAAATCACCCAATTTGTAATCTATGGCTTTGTCGTTTGGATATTTTTCGGCAAGGAGCTTTTGAGTGCTTTCCGAAATATCCTCTTTGCCTCCGTGGCATTTGATACAGGTAGGCATTGCTATTAGAATAGGCTTGTAATAATAAACTTCTCCTTTTTCGTCTTGCGAAACAAAATCTGTTTTTTCGGATTTTATTTTCTCCCAAGCCAAGCTGTCCGCTTTGGAGCTGATTGCATTTGCAGGATTACGGTTTTTATCGCTCAATCGTTGAACATACACTTTAAGATGCTTGGCAGTACTATCT
>JBDHYE010000204.1:0-4046 GCA_039811245.1 Chitinophagaceae bacterium
GTATGGGGTCCAAGAACCTATACCGCTACAGGTATATCAACATGCGATACCCAATACTTAATCTTCTATGTAGATACGATCAACTTTTCAGTGAGCCCATCAGTAGTGAGTCCTGTACGTTATTGCGAAGGAGAGACCGCCACAGCCCTTACCGCAGGTTTTGCAGCAGGAGCCACCCCTAGTTGGTACACCGTACCCACAGGCGGTACCGGTAGCCCTACAGCGCCTACCCCTAGCACAGCCTTCCCTCCGGGAGCAAGTACAGACTTTGACACCACTAGTTACTATGTAAGCCAAATCAATGCTGCAGGTTGTGAGACCCCAAGGTCAAAGATAGATGTGATTATTACCCGTAAACCGGCACTCCCAGTAGTGAAAAATGTAGTGTACTGTATTGGTGATAGCACCGTAGCGCTTACCGCTATAGGCAATAATTTAAAATGGTATGATGCTGCTACCGGCGGTACCCGCTATACCAGCACCCCAATCCCTACCAGCACCAAAGCCGGAATTACCAGCTACTTTGTAAGTCAAACCAATAACGGTTGTGAGAGCGATAGAGCCCAAATAGATGTAGAAATCAGCCAAGCAATAGCGGCCTTTACCAAATCAGTAGATTCATTGTGTGGCGATGATGAACTTATCGTTACCAATGGCTCAAGCAGCTTACCTAGTGGTACTTATGTATCTAATTGGAGCTTTGGCGATGGTCAAGGCAGCACCGATAGCAATGCTACCCACCGCTACTTAGACAAGAGAGGAACTTATACGATACAGTTATTAGTTGTAAACAATAACGGTTGTAAAGATAGCACCAAACAAATCGTAGAAGTATTCCCACGTCCGTCAATGAGCATCAGTGCCAGCGATACCCAAATCTGTCAAGGAGAGGCGATAGACTTTAGTGCTACCGTAACTCCTGGCTATTATGGTCTTACTTGGGATTTTGGCGATAACGACCCTGCTTACAATTTAGAGCAAGTGCGTCATGCCTTCACCCAATCGGGCGATTTCCCTATCAAGATTAATGGTGTATATCCTGCTTGTCCTGGTACAGGTAGTGGTATAACCGTACACGTCATCGGAATTCCGAAAGTAGATTTAGGTAGAGATACTAGCTTCTGCCCTGGCAATAGCGTGTATGAGTTAAGAAACCTAGCTCCTGGAGCAGTAGATAAGTATATGTGGAGCACTGGCGATACTACTGCCAATATCTATGTACGCAATGCAGGCACCTACTCCTTAACCGCTAAGAACTGGCGTTGTGCATCACAAGACAGTGTTACGGTAAGCAAAGGTTGTTATTTTGATATACCAAATGCCTTTACACCGGGCAGTGGAGATGATATCAACAGTTATTTCTTACCTAGACAATTACTTTCAAAATCAGTAGTTACCTTTAAGATGGAAGTCTATGACCGTTGGGGTCAGCTACTTTTTGAGAGTGACAAAGTAAATGGTCGTGGTTGGGACGGCACCTACAAAGGTCAAGCGATGCCCTTTGGCGTGTATGTGTACAAAGTATATGTATCCTTTGCCAACGGTATCAGCGAGCAATACAATGGAAACGTAACCTTGTTAAGATAGTAACAGAAACGATAACAGCTCTGCAAAGAGGAAAAAAGAGGAATTGTAAGTTTAAAATCTTACAATTCCTCTTTACTTTTACATGAATTAGTCTATAAAATTTAGGTGTTCCTATTCTAATAAATAATATTTTTTAAATGGCAGAATACAGTATTGGTGATGCATTGAGACGATTTGTAAGAGAATCGGGTTGGGGCGAAAAGGCTTTAGAATATCAACTAAAAGCGCAATGGGAAACGATTGCCGGGAAAACTATAGCGCGTTATACCTCACAATTACAAATCAAAAATAAAATACTTTATTTAAGAACAGAGATTGCACCTTTAAAACAAGAATTACAATTGAATAAAGAATCTTTGATTCAAAAAATAAATCAGCACTTTGAAGAAACCCTTATTTTAGATTTGAAAATTCTATAATGTTCATTTAAAACAGAACATTGTTTGTAAATTATTGAAAATCAATAAACAGTTTTTTAATTTTTTTTAGAAAAAAGGTCAATTTTTGAAATTAGGTTGTATCTTTGCAATTCTTAAAAATTAAAATAAAAATGTCTCATTTTACAAAAGAAGAAAAACTTAGTATTTTTAAAGAGTTTGGTGGTAGTGAAACAAATACAGGTTCTATTGAAGCTCAAATCGCAATGTTGACACAAAGAATCAACCATATCTCTCAACATATTAAGAATGGTAACAAGAAAGACTTTTCTTCAAACAGAGGTTTGATGAAAATGGTAGGTCAGCGTAAACGCAAATTATTATATTTAAGTCGTACAGACTTAACTGCTTATAGAGCATTAATTGAAAAATTAGGTTTACGTAAATAGTCCTTTTTAAATTATTATAAATATTCCCAACAAACATGTTGGGAATATTTTTTTTGTGCTTTGAAATGAATACCTTTGAAGCTTGTAAAATCAAGTATTTTACCTAAATAAAATTAATTTATGAAGTTTTTCATTTGCCTATAACCAAGTGGATACTTCTAGCTGAACAATAGTTATAGAATTTTAAACAATTAAACATTATGATGTTAAAACCCACTTCTGTCACTTTTCAATTAAATGATGGACGCGAAGTATGTATTGAAACCGGTAAATTAGCACGCCAAGCCGATGGGGCAGTAACTGTGCGCTTAGGCAATACCGTTATTTTAGCTACTGCGGTAGCCAATCAAGAACCTAAACCAGGTCAGTCTTTTTTTCCATTAACAGTAGATTATCAAGAAAAATTTGCCTCAGCTGGTCGCATTCCTGGTTCTTTTTTCAAAAGAGAAGGTCGTTTGAATGATTATGAAGTCTTAATATCGCGTTTGATCGATAGGGCTTTACGTCCTTTATTTCCTGAGCATTATTATTGCGATGTACAGGTATTAGTTACCTTAATCTCTTCTGATATTGAAGTGATGCCCGATGCTTTAGCATGTTTAGCTGCTTCAGCTGCTTTGGCAGTTTCTGATATTCCCATTCAAGAACCGATTTCTGAAGTAAGAGTAGCTAGAATAGAAGGTCAATTTTATATTAATCCTACTAGAAGCCAGTTGCAAAATGCCGATATGGATTTTATCATTGGAGCTACAATGGATAATATTATGATGGTAGAAGGTGAGGCTAAAGAATGTCAAGAAGCTGATGTGATTAAAGCAATCGAAATTGCTCACGAAGCCATAAAAGTGCAGATAAAAGCACAATTAGAATTAAGAGCTAAATTAGGCATTACATCTAAAAGAGTAGTAGAAGTACCAGTAATCAATACCGAATTAAAAGACAAAGTTGCTGCTTTTGCCGGAGCTGCAATGCTCAGCATTAGTAAGAGCGGTGTTGGTAAACACGAGCGTAGTGAGGCTTATAAGCAATTATTAGAACAACTAAAAGCACATTTAAGTGGAGGTATTGCCGAAGGAGAAAGTCTAGACGATGCCATTTGGTCTGAAGCAAAAGCTCATTTTGAAGATTTACAATATCATACAGTGCGGAATATGATATTAGATGAGGGGATACGTTTAGATGCCCGTAAAACAGACGAGGTAAGACCGCTCTATATGGAAATAGACACTTTACCCTCGCCACATGGTTCTGCATTATTTACAAGAGGAGAAACCCAATCGCTTACTACTGTAACTTTTGGTGCAAAAGACAGCGAACTGTTAGTAGAAACTGCCGCAACTTCAAATTACCAAAAATTTATGCTGCATTATAATTTCCCTCCGTTTTCAACTGGAGAGGTGAAAATGCAGCGTGGCGTAGGAAGAAGAGAAGTAGGGCATGGTAATTTAGCAAAACGTTCTTTAGAACAAATGATGCCTGGAGCAGAATACCCTTATACCGTACGTGTTGTATCGGATATCTTAGAGTCTAATGGTTCATCTTCTATGGCTACAGTATGTGCAGGTTCTTTGGCACTAATGGACGCTGGTGTACCTTTTCCTAAACATGTAGGAGGTGTAGCTATGGGCTTGAT
>JBDHYE010000205.1:0-4033 GCA_039811245.1 Chitinophagaceae bacterium
CTAAGCGCCCATCGGGTAGAAAATAATAATCTTTATTCGCTTGGGGATTCATGATCAAATAAGAAAGCTTTATTTTTTTCTGGAATTCTTATGGCTGTAGCAGGTAATCTAAAAGATAAATAATAAATTGTTCTACCTTCTGCTAAATGCATTTTTTCATAAAACGTTTGAATCGCTAATGGCCCAATAGCTTTTGACTTACCATAAATATCTGCAATATTTTCAACAATTTGACATTCTTGTTCAGCAATGGTTTCTAAAGTAAATTCGTACAACTCTAATGAGTCTGTTTTTAAATGTATCAAACTATTAGGTTTTAATACTTTTTGATAGATACTTAAAAAACGTGGGTGCGTCAACCTGTTTTTAGGTTTTTTCAAAAAGGGGTCTGAAAATACAATCCATATTTCATTGACTTCTTGAGCTCCGAAATACTCATCTAGATGATCAATTTGACCTCTAATAAAAGCTACGTTGTTAAGTTGTTCTTCTAAGGCTATTTTGGCACCAGTGTAAATCCTATTTCCTTTAATATCGACTCCAATAAAATTTTGATTTTTATTAACTCTACCCAAGCCTACACTATATTCTCCTTTGCCGCATGCTAATTCTAAACAAATAGGATTTTGATTTTTAAAAAAATCATACCAAGTATTACAAGTATTTTTAGGATATTGTATTACATTAGCAAAAGTTTCAATAGCTTTAAATTTGATTAGTTTTTTATGACCCATAAGGCTGCAAAGGTAAAGGCTAAGAACATGTAAATCAATTATTCAACTTAAAAAACAAAAAACATGAACAAAAAATTACTCGTTGTAAGTGCTAGCTTAGGCATTACATTATTAACTCTAAGTAGCTATAAAAATGGTCCATTCCCATCGGAGGGTAATATTAGTGGCTCTGGACCAAAAGGAGCAACATGTACAGGCGCTGGATGCAATTCTACTGGGAGCTCATCAAATACTTTTGCGATGAATGCTTCAAACGGCATAGTAGCATTATATAGTGATGCTGGTGCTACATCTTTAGTAAGCGGAGGCTATGAGCCTGGTAAGAAATATTATGTAAAACTAGAAGCTGTTAATACTTCATTATTGCCTAAGTTTGGTTTTCAAGCCTCATGTGTAAGTGGCGCATCTAAAGTAAATGCAGGTACTTTAGCTGCAATTGCAGGTAGTAATACTGTGGTAAGAACAGGATCTATAAATGTTATCGAACATAGTACACCGCTTTCTATTAGTTCTACAACCTATAGAACTATTTTTGAATGGACTGCACCTCCAAAAGGTACTGGCGATGTAACTTTTTATGTAATGGTTAATGCTGTGAATGGCACAGGAACTGCTTCTGGAGATCAACCTAGCGTAGGTATGACCAAAGTTATAAATGAAAAACCAGCAGCTTCAATTACTGAAAATCAAATTTCACAAGAATTTGAAATTTTCCCGAACCCTTGTTCCAATGTTATAAATATTAAATCAAATCATACTCATGCCTTAATCTATACTATCTACGATGCTCTTGGTAAAGAGATTACAGGAGGTATGAACCAAAATTTAATTGATGTTGCTACATTACAAAATGGGTTTTACTTGATTAAAATTCAAAATGAGCAATACCAAAAGTTAATCCCCTTTGTTAAACAATAATTCAAGAAAATTATAAATGAAAACCTTGTAAACAAACCGTTTACAAGGTTTTTAATTTACGAATTACAGTTTAGAAAAATAGAATCTTTACTCATAAATATTCCAAGATAATCTATTACTTTTGAACAGTTACAAAATAAAATTGAATCATTGATTATCTAATGGCTTCTAGTAATAATAAGCTTAAAACAAACCATAAGCGCCCTTATTTTAACCCTGCCCACACAGATGAGCTGAGAACAGAAAATGTATCTGCCAGATATAGCGTTTATCAATATAATAAAGAGAGTATTACCGAAGATAAAAAATCTACCCCTCTTAATTGGAATACCTATTTAAATAATCCTAAAACCACTTGGATTAATGTAGATGGTATTAATAAAGAGGTTGTTGAACATATAGCTAGTGCTTTTAACATACACCCATTATTCATTGAAGACATTTTGAGTATTGGTCAAAGAGCTAAGATGGACACGGTTGAAGAGCATCTTTTCTGTTTACTCCCTATGATCTATTATATAGCTGAGCACCATAGTTTAGAAATGGAGCAAGTAAGCATTTTATTAGGTAAGAACTTTGTACTTTCTTTTCAAGAAGATGTAAGTAGAGATGTATTTAATCTCTTACGAAGCAAATTGAAAAATAGTTTTAGTAGAGTGCGAGAGCGTGGTAGCGACTATTTATGTTATGCACTACTTGATGAAATTGTTGATAGTTATTTTGCAATTATTCAACATTTACGTTGCGATATTGAAATCATTGAACAAAAACTTTTGAATGGTAAAGAGCAAGGTATTCTTAGAGAAATTAGTACCTTAAGAAAAGAAATATTTAGTATGAAACAAGCTATTGCTCCAGTCAAAGAGCTTATAGCTGGGATTTTAAGAAGTGGTCATGAACTAATCGAAAAAAGACACGAAAAATATTATAAAGATATTTTAGACCATATCCATCAAGTAAACGACGATTGTGAAGTACTAAGAGATAGCTTAAGTAATCTACAAGATTTATACATGAATCAGATTAATTTAAGAATGAATCAAGTAATGAAGGTCTTTACAATGGTATCTTTATTACTTGCTCCTGCTACTGTAATAGGTGGTATTTTTGGAATGAATTTTGACCAAATTCCTTTATTACATGACAATAGAGGCTTTTATTTTTCTGTTGCATTAATGCTAGTTGTACCATTAATAATGCTCTATATCTTTAAAAAGAAAAATTGGTTAAAATAGAATAATCAATAAACCATTTAAAAGCATTTGACCATCTATAAAGAGCTGAAAATTTTTATCCGAGGGATATTTTTTTACAAATTTTACAGCTATGAAAGTTAATACTGTGCTGATTAAATGAATCAATAAGCGATCCTTGATATCAAATCTATAATACTGTAGAAGTGCAAAAAAAGCATAACAGATTAAACCAAAATTTATCAATCGATATGTATTTTTTAAACCGATTCTATTGGGTAACGTGTAAATACCGGCTTCTAAATCTACCTGCATATCTCTAATATCAAATGCTAAACACAATACAAAGAGGAGTAAAAATCTAAGGAAAATTTCATAGGGATATTCCAATGGGTTAAATGACCAATATAAAATTGGTAAAACTGCGGTAACTGCTACCCAAACACTACTTAATAATAATATTTTTAAATAACCGAAATCTTTTAAACGATGCTTTTGTTTAAAAGGCAAAACTGGCAATGAATATGCAAAGGAAAATAGGGCTAATACTAAGGCCATTAGCCAAATCTCTTTAGGCATAGCCCACACAAAAACTAAGCATAATATAAAACCAATAGCAAGAAAAAAATAATTCAAGTATTTATGTTTTTGTACCCAAGCATATTGATCTGAAATATGCACATCAGATTTTTTAATTAAATAATGCACATTATATACTAACAAGGTGCAGCCTATTAAGAAATAATGTAGCGAACTTAAAAAATCTGGAATTCTATTTAAAACTAAACGCTCTGTTGCCATACACATCGCTACAGTACATAGAGCAGTAAATAAACTTGTAAAAACTAAAAAATTAATACAAGTTTTAAAAAGGCTGAGTATGGAACTATAGAATGAACGCATTAATAAAACTAGTTAAAGTTTTAGGAAATGGATAGGCTTTAAATTGTTGCTTTGTAATCCAAATGTACTTATCAGTACTTAATTTTTTAGAACATTCTATGAAATAAAATTTACTGTAAATCATTTGATGACTTAACTTTTGTTGATACGAAAAGGTC
Organism: Chitinophagaceae bacterium; assembly: GCA_039811245.1. Classification (GTDB taxonomy): domain Bacteria; phylum Bacteroidota; class Bacteroidia; order Chitinophagales; family Chitinophagaceae; genus Rurimicrobium. Next base: position 3,907 of record JBDHYE010000205.1, read on the forward strand.
ATATTAACAGATGACCTTATTTTATGTTCTTTTAAAAATAAATCAACCTCTTGATTACTATCAATGAGCTCTTCTGTTTGGGTTTCTAACATTGGGAATTGATATAGATCTTGCCAAATATCTTTTT
>JBDHYE010000206.1:0-3989 GCA_039811245.1 Chitinophagaceae bacterium
GGTAACGGGTAAAATGAAATTGTAAGTAATGGAAAGATTAAAATATACAGATACATCAGAAAAAGGATTAGAAGCCCACATCACACAGCATTTGTGTTTGGTGAATGGTTTTGAAGAACGCCACTTTGATAACTACAACCGCAGCGAGTGTGTAGATGAAGAATTGCTTTTCAAATTTTTAGAAGAAACCCAACCCAAAGAAGTTGCCAAACTGAAACTAAGTCACGGCAGCAATTTCAGGCAACGCATTTTATACCTTGTCAACCGCAAAATAAAGGACGAAACTGTAGTAAACGAAAAGTGTTTGGGTGGCATCATCAACCTGCTTCGCACTGACATTACAGACGGAAATACAGGCATAAAACTGAAATTGTTTTACGACAAACCCGTTTCCAATCTAAACCCAAAAGATGCAGAGCTATTTGAAAAGAATATTTTTTCGGTAACTCGTCAGGTGCATTTCAGCACACAAAACAAAAAATCGCTTGACCTTGTCATTTTCATCAATGGTTTGCCCGTCATTACGTTTGAACTCAAAAACGAATTGACTAAGCAGAATGTAAAAAATGCCATCAAGCAATACAAAACCACCCGTGACCCAAAGGAAGAATTGTTTCGCCTTGCCCGTTGTTTGGTTCACTTTGCAGTGGACACCGAGCAAGTGTGGATGTGCACACACCTGAAAGGCGAAAACTCATTTTTCCTGCCATTCAACAAAGGCAACAACAACGGTGCCGGCAATCCACCTAATCCACAAGGGTTGAAAACGGATTATCTCTGGAAGGAAATATTAACCAAAGACAGCATTACGAACATTATTCAAAACTATGTTCAACTGATAGAAGAAGAATCGGAAAAGATATTGCCCGATGGGAAACTAAAGAAAGAGAAAGTAAAGAAGATGATTTTTCCACGTTACCACCAATTAAATGCAGTGCGTAACCTATTAGCTGATGCCAAAGAAAACGGAGCAGGAAAACGCTATTTGATACAACATTCGGCAGGTTCAGGCAAAAGTAATTCTATCAGTTGGCTGGCACATCAGTTGGTAGGCTTGTTTTCTGTAAAGACGGATAATTATCCGTCTCAACGAGCCGTTTTCGATTCGGTAATTGTAGTAACCGACCGTATTGTGTTGGATTCGCAAATACAACGCAACATCAAACAGTTTGAGCAGGTTTCGGGTTTGGTAGAACATATTGACAAAGGTTCAAAACACCTGAAAGAAGCCTTGGAAGAAGGCAAGAAAATCATCATCACTACTATTCAGAAATTCCCATACATCGTAAACGAAATTGGTGAACTGCCCGGAAACAAATTTGCCATCATTATAGACGAAGCACACAGCAGCCAAAGCGGAAACACAGCAGGAAAGCTAAATGCTACTTTGAGCAAGGACTTTGAAAAAGTGCAGGTGGACGATGATGAGTTTGTGTTTATGGACAAAGACCAACACGATGAATTGACTTCGGAAGATTTGGTGGTGGACATTGTGCAAAGCCGCAAGATGCTCACCAATGCCAGTTACTTTGCCTTTACCGCCACACCCAAACCAAAAACCCTTGAACTGTTTGGCGTAAAATTCAGAGACGGAGATAAAGACAAATTCCGTGCTTTCCATTTGTATTCGATGAAGCAAGCCATTCAGGAACATTTCATTGAAGATGTGTTGCTGAACTACACCACCTACAACAGTCACTTTGCTTTACTCAAAAAAATAGAAGACGACCCGCTTTTCGACAAGAAGAAAGCACAAAAGAAGCTAAGAATTTATGTAGAAAGTCACGAACTGAACATTGCACGAAAAACGGCAGTGATGGTAGAGCATTTTATGAGTGCTGTAGTTGGCAAAAAGAAAATCAACGGACTTGCCAAGGCTATGGTGGTAACCAGCAGCCGAAGAAATGCCGTGAAATACAAAAAGGCATTTGATACTTATTTGAAAGAAAACAACATTCCATACAAAGCAATCGTTGCATTTTCGGGTGAAATAGACGGTCAAACCGAAGCAGCATTAAATAAAAGAGACGGACAATTGTCCGTCTTTACAACTATTCCTGACGAGTTTAAGAAATCGGAATATCGCTTTCTGATTGTAGCAAATAAATACCAAACAGGATTTGATCAGCCCCTTTTGCATACAATGTATGTGGACAAGAAATTAGGTGGCGTAAGTGCCGTGCAAACACTGTCACGACTGAACAGAACTGCATCAGGCAAGACCGATACGTTTGTAATGGACTTTGCCAACACCACCGATGAAATCAAAAATTCATTTGAACCCTATTACGAAACAACCATTTTGGGCGAAGCAACCGACCCGAATAAGTTATTCGACCTGCAAAATGCCTTGGATGCTTATCAAGTTTACACTAATGCACAGGTTCAGGAGTTTTCAGATAAAATAGTTCAGAATGTTCCAGTTGACCAACTGCACATCATTTTAGATGCAGCAGCCAATGTTTTCAGAACAGCGCTTGATGAAAAATCGCAAGAAGATTTCAGGGCAAAATGTAAATCGTATGTTCGCTTGTATGTGTTCTTAGCTCAAATCGTTCCTTTCACCAATCCGTATCTAGAACGACTTTACATTTTCTTGAATCACTTACAAAACAAGATTCAAAGAGAACAAGGCGAAGACCTTGCACAAGGCGTTTTAGACACCATTGATTTGGACAGTATAAAATATATTCTGCTTGGAACTACGAATATACCCTTAGACCAAGGTAAGGAATTGATGCCTTCATCAGAAATGGGAAGCGGAGTTGCAGAACCTGAAATGGAATTACTTTCAAACATTGTAAAAGCATTCAACGACCGTTTCGGAACAACATTCACCAACGAAGACAAGGTTCGAAAAATGACAGCAGAACTGATGCAAGATGTAAAAGACGACCAAGCGGCAATGGACAATATCAATGCATCACTTAACAAAAACGACATTCAAAATGCTCAAATTACTTTCACCGACATATTGAAGGAGAAAATGATAAATCACATTGACAGCAACTTTGAAGTGTTTAAGGAATACAACGACAACCCAGAGTTCAAAGCATTCTTAGCAGGACAAATGTTCAAGTTATTGATTAACGACATTGGAAAATTTAAGTCATTGTAAAATGCCAACGCTACAGTTACACACACATACCGCATTCGCACAATGCCCCACCCGCAGACCAAAAATGTGCTAAGAGTGTGCCTGTTCCAACACAGAAAGAATTTCAAAATTTTTCCCAACGTTTTTAAAAAATATAACACCTGACATACAACCCAACACAAAATGGCACGAAAACTAAACATTGACGCTGGTTTACAGGCAAAATGAACTAGCTACCTTATTGTAACATCATTTTTGTATCCAGTGGGCTAAACTTCTTCTTTTTAAAGATTTTTACTAAATTTACGTTTCAATCTTTGTTTGAGGTTTAGGGATAAAAATCCTGTCCTCATGAAAAGCCAAAGAAATTTAAACAATCTTCATCATGCGTTTTAAACTATTATGCTTTGGAGCACTGCTCATATTACAGTTTAGTGCTTGTACTAAAAAAAATAGTGGCAATCCAACATTAGAAAATTTGAACTATTATGCTCAACAAATTAAAATCAATCCTAAATGGATAGGCGGAAATGCAGCCTTGTTTTCAATCCTACAATCGGTCTCTCAACCTAAAGATTATACTACTGTATTTCAAATTCAAGATAGTGGTACCTCATCTTGGAAAGATTTATTAATTAGTAATCCCGATGATATATTGCTTCAATCTTTAATGCCCAAGCATCAATACAAAATTAGAATAAAGTTGAGTAAGGAAAGCAATGTGGCATATAGTGCTATAGACTCATTTAGATGTTTGAATTATTTTATAGATTATGAGCAGTTTTATAAAAAATTAAATGCTTCAAATTATAATCATAACAATCAAATTTTTGCTATTGAAGGGGCTCGTATGATAGTGCCGGGCTATGGATTTTCTAGCGCCTCTACGATA
>JBDHYE010000207.1:0-3953 GCA_039811245.1 Chitinophagaceae bacterium
GTTTAATCTTAGTGTTTAAAAAAATAGTATGAGTGGTTTAGAAAAATTGAAAGAGATTGATATTGCCATTTGGGAAGCCATAAATGTTCAAGGGCATTTACCTTTAGGTGATTTATTCTTTCCAATACTCAGAAACCCTATAACTTGGGCCCCGCTATATTTATTTTTAGCCATCTATATTCCTTTTAAGTTTGCTAAAAAAGGACTCTATTGGTGCTTGTTTTTTATACTTTGTTTTGCCCTTGCCGATTATACTAGTGCGTCTATCATTAAGCCACTTGTGCAGCGTTTAAGACCTTGTAACGACCCCATTTTACAACAAGAAATACTAAGATTGGTAGATTGTGGCAGTGGATATAGTTTTCCCTCATCACATGCCAGCAATCATTTTGCACTAGCTACATTTATGGTTTTAACATTAGGAAAATCATATAAATGGATCATTATCCCTGCTTGGTTATGGGCTGTATCCATCAGTTATGCACAAGTATATGTAGGGGTGCATTTCCCTTTTGATGTACTTGCCGGTGCATTGTTAGGTATGTTTATAGGTTTGATATGCAGTCGTATTTTTAATAAGAAATGGGCTATTTGATGTTAAAGTAAAATAGTTAGATGTTTTAAACCATTCACCTTTCCATAGTTTAAAACAGTTCTCAGCCTTATAAATTTTGGTATTAATGGCTCATAAAGGAATAAAAAAGTATCCTTATCAAATTCTTTTTAAATGTATCTTTGCCCACCATTTTTTTAAACTAATTTTATTAATATTTTTTGATGACTTCTTCAGAAATCCGCAGTCGTTTTTTAGATTTTTTTGCTTCTAAAAATCATCAAATTTTAAGTTCAGCCCCTATAGTGGTTAAAAATGACCCTACATTGTTGTTTATTAACTCTGGAATGGCACCCTTTAAAGATTATTTTTTAGGGAATAGACCTGCTCCTTATGCCCGTATAGCCGATACTCAAAAATGTTTAAGAGTTAGTGGTAAGCATAATGACTTAGAAGAAGTAGGGGTAGATACCTACCACCATACAATGTTTGAAATGTTAGGCAATTGGAGTTTTGGAGATTATTTTAAGAAAGAAGCAATAGCTTGGAGTTGGGAACTACTTACTGAGGTTTATGGTTTAGACAAAGACCGTCTATATGTTACTGTATTTGAGGGCGATGCTAAAGAAAATTTGCCTTTTGATGAAGAAGCTTTTCAAGAGTGGAAAAAATGGATACCCGAAAACAGAATTTTAAGAGGAAACAAAAAAGATAACTTTTGGGAAATGGGCGATATGGGTCCTTGTGGTCCATGTACCGAAATCCATGTAGATTGTCGTACTGCGGCAGAGCGTGCAGCTAATGATGGAGCATTATTAGTAAATGCAGATCACCCACAAGTGATTGAAATTTGGAATAATGTCTTTATGCAGTTTAACCGTTTAAAAGATGGTAGCTTAGTTGAATTGCCCGCCAAACACGTAGATACAGGTATGGGCTTTGAACGATTGGTACGGGTATTGCAAAATAAAAGTAGCAATTATGATACCGATATTTTTACAGGCACTATTGCACAAATTGAAAAAATTGTTCACAAAGAATATAGTTTTAGTGATTCAAAAAGTGATATCGCCTTTAGAGTAATATGTGACCATATCCGTGCAATAGCCTTTACCATTGCCGATGGGCAACTCCCTTCAAATATTGGTGCTGGATATGTGATTAGACGTATATTAAGAAGAGCGGTACGTTATTATTATACCTATTTAGACTATAAGCAGCCCTTACTTGAACAACTGATTCGTCCATTAGCATTACAGTTTCAAGCTGTTTTCCCAGAATTAAAGCAGCAAGAAAGCTTTATTGAAAAGGTAGTACGCGAAGAAGAAGATTCTTTTTTAAGAACTTTAGAAAAAGGCTTGAAAAAAATAGACGAGGTGATTAAAACCACTGATAAAACTATTGCAGGTAAAGAAGCATTTGAACTCTACGATACTTATGGTTTTCCAATAGACTTAACCCGCCTTATAGCTTCTGAAAATAATTTAGAAGTAGATGAGCATGCATTTGAGCTAGAAATGCAGCAACAGAAAAATCGTTCCAGAGCTGCTACACAAATAGATACCCAAGATTGGGTTATGGTACACCCAGAAAGCCCTACAAGTTTTATAGGTTATGATGATTTGGTGATTGATACTCATGTGGTTAAATACAGAAAAGTAAGTGCTAAAGGGAAAGAGCAATATCAAATAGTTTTAGAAAAAAGTCCCTTCTATGCAGAGAGTGGAGGGCAAGTAGGTGATAGCGGCACATTAACTTTTGGAGATGAAACCATTTTTATTCACGATACTAAAAAAGAAAACAACCTCAATATACTTTTTGCCGATCATATTGTGAGTGATATGGCTCAGCAAGTAAATGCAAAAGTAGATTGGGAAAAACGCTTATACATAAGTTATAACCATACTGCTACACACTTATTACATGCCGCATTACGCCAAGTGTTAGGTGCTCATGTAGCCCAAAAAGGCTCATTGGTTAATGCAGATATTTTACGTTTTGACTTTTCTCATTTTAGTAAAATGACAGAAGCTGAAATCTTTGAAGTTGGTAATTCGTGAAATGCCAAAAGATGAGGCGATGCAATTAGGGGCTATGGCGCTGTTTGGTGAAAAATACGGTGATACTGTTCGTGTTGTTACCATTGACCCTAATTACTCAGTAGAATTGTGTGGAGGTACCCATGTAGGCAATACCGGAATGATTGGGGCATTTATCATTCAGACAGAAACCGCTGTAGCCGCAGGGGTAAGAAGGGTAGAAGCCTTAACCGGTGCACAGGCATTGCATTATCTAGCCGATAAAGTACAACAACATAAGCACCTTTCAGAGCTGCTTAAAACCAAAGACCCATTAAAAAGTATTGAAAAACTTTTAGAAGATAAAAACCAATTAGAAAAAAAATTAGCTGCATTGGAGCAAAAAGAATGTGCTCAAATAGCTCTGCAGTTACTTTCTGAAATACAGAACTATAAAGACATACAGTTTTTAGCCAAAACCATAGATGTAGATTCTGTTAATGCTTTACGTAACATAGCTACGGCTCTAAAATCAAAAATTAAAAATACAATGTTAGTGCTCAATGCACTAGTAGATTCTAAAATTCAGGTACTTGTATTTATTAGTGAAGATTTAGTACAAAGTAAAAATTGGGACGCTTCTAAAATAATTAAAGAAATCGTAGCACCTGCAATTCAAGGTGGTGGCGGTGGTCAAAAAACAATGGCATTAGCTGCCGGCACTCAAAGCGATAATCTGAACACTGCCATTGAAAAAATAAAAGCTTTGGCTGATTAGAAATTAATTTTAATCTTAATTTTTTTTAGAAAGAAAGATAGTATAGAATAGAACCTATAAGCATTTAGGTTCTATTTTTTTGTGCCCAAATGATGTTACAATTTGGATTTTTTATAATTTTACAAGGTGCATTTTTTGTATCCTTTATTCCTTATTGCTGGCATCAGTTTGTTGATTCCTTTATGGATACACTTATTTAATTTAAGAAAGTATAAAACGGTATATTTTCCTTATAATCGTTTTTTTAAAATTGTCAATTTACAATCTCAAAAACCCTCGCAGCTCAAGCATAGATGGTTGTGGCTGATCCGTACATTGTTCCTCGTTTTTTTAATCCTTTCTTTTGCACAACCTTATTTTAGTTCAAACCATCAAGCGAATACTTATAAAAGTTGCATCATCTATATTGATAATTCGCCCAGCATGAGTTTAGCAAAAGGTCAAAAAAACATGCTAGATCAAGCTAAAGAAGATGCTAAAAGAATTGTTGAAAAAGAGAAAGGTCCATTTGTAATATTAAGCAATACGGCTTTAAACAGTTTTCAAACCCTTACTAAACAACAAGCATTGGAGCATATTGCTGCGCTTGAAATCGTGGAGCATC
>JBDHYE010000208.1:0-3930 GCA_039811245.1 Chitinophagaceae bacterium
CTTTTTTTAAGTTTATTAAGCATCATCTTCACACTACAAAGTTTTGCACAAGGTAACCCCAATAAATTAGGCTGTAAAGACAAGGATTTATTAGTACAAGCATCTGAACAAAAAGTAAGTTTAAAAGCACAAGGATTCAATATTGAAAATGATGCCATGCTGCGAATGAAGTCAAGAGAAGAATTTCCGGTTTTAATACATTTAGAAGCTGGAGTATTTTATCATTTTTTATTTTTAGGCAATACCAGAGCTAAGAAAATGCAACTTCAAATCATTGATCCGAATCAAAAATTTATTATTGAAAAGAAACAATTACCCTATAAAAACAGCAGTAATACCATTTCTTTTTCATTTACTCCTGCACAGAGCGGCACCTATAGTATTTTACTCTTTCAAAACATGAAACAAGAGTTATTTACCTTTAAAGATGCCCCAGAAGTGTGTGGAAGCTTTACGATATTTAAACTAAAAAAATAGCTAATTCCATTAAACTAATTTATGGAAAATTGGCATTATCCTGATGATTGGGCGGAATTGTTTAAAGAAGAATTTGAACAAGAATATTTTAAAAAGATCGCTCAAAAACTGCAAGAGGCCTATGAGGCAGGTAAAATTATTTACCCAGAATTTAATGATACTTTCAATGCCTTTTATCATTGCCCGCTAAGCAAATTAAAAGTGATCCTATTGGGGCAAGATCCTTATCATAATCCGGGGCAAGCTCATGGACTGAGTTTTTCTGTTGCCCATGGTCAAAAAATACCTCCTTCTTTAAAAAATATTTTTAAAGAGCTCCATAATGATCTCGGTATCGCAATACCTAAGCATGGCAACTTAACCTCTTGGGCACAACAAGGCGTACTATTATTAAACAGCAGTTTAAGTGTAGAACATCAAAATCCTATGTCGCATAGTAAATTAGGTTGGACCATATTTACCGATCAAATTATCCGAAAACTATCTGTGCAAAAAGAGCATTTAGTATTTATACTTTGGGGAAATGCCGCACAACAGAAAGCCACACTGATAGATGCTAATAAGCATTTAATACTTCAAGCTGCGCACCCTTCTCCTCTATCGGCGTATCAAGGCTTTTGGCATTGTAAGCATTTTAGTAAAACCAACGAATATCTAATATCCAAGCAGAAGGCTCCAATACATTGGGAGCTTTAGCATTTTATTTGCATTGCAACTTTAAACCCCAAAATAAGATGGAGGTCAATAGGTAGATAACAATATGTTTCATCTTAAAAAATTATGTTTATGAAAGCTGCAATCATTTTGGCACTCTTAGCCGGTATAAGCTTTAGTAGTGCCCAAGCACAAAACCATTTAGGGGCACGAACCCGTCAAGGCGTAAGAAGTGGTGAAATTACACCAAGAGAGCGCGCTGTAATAGCACATCAGCGTCAAGATGTAAGAGTAGCAAGAAACACAGCCCATGCCGATGGGGTAGTAACTCCTGGAGAAAGAAGAGTCATACAACACGAAAAAAGACAAGCGAGCAGAACCATTTATCGTGCAAAACACAACAACCGACATCGTTAATAGATTTTAAAATAGAAAATAAAACAGCCCAATTCCTTTTAAGATTGGGCTGTTTTATTTATTAAAATACTGTACTTTGCTTTTTGAAACATGAAAAGCATCAACAAAATTCTCGGCGGACTCTATTTAAGTTATTTTCTATTACTGTTTATACTCAGTATGCTCCCCGTATATCTGTGTGTATTATGGATTGCCAAGTATAAAGAGCCACTAAGAAGCCAAAAGCTTCATAAAATATTTAAAGCATGGATGGGGTTTGTGATGCCCTTTGCATTTTGTCCTGTAAAAAGAAAGGGCGAAGAGCATTTTAAAGAAAATGAAAACTATTTAGTACTCATTAATCACCAATCGTTTATGGATATACCAGTGAGTAGCCCTTGGATACCCGGTCCAAATAAAACATTAGCTAAAATAGAAATCGCGAAAGTCCCTTTATTTGGTACAATCTACCGAATGGGTAGCATACTTGTAAACCGTAAAGATGAGAAGAGTCGCAAAGCAAGTATTCATCACATGCGTCAAGCGCTACAAATGGGCTTACATTTATGTCTATACCCTGAAGGTACTCGTAATACCAATGAGAAACAATTAGGCGCTTTTCAAGACGGAGCCTTCTTAGTAGCGATTAGAGAGCAAAAACCCATTATCCCAGCATTAATATTTAACACAAGAAAAATATTACACCCCAAGCATACATTCTATGCCCGACCTTCGGTTATACATTTTCATTTTTTAGAACCTATAAGTACTATAGGTTTAAGCATAAAAGATATTCTTAGCTTGAAAGAACAAGTTTGGAACATCATGAACTCCTATTACATAGCGCAAAAAGACCAATTATGAAAAACAAACTCACTTTTTCAATAATAGGGAGTGGTAAAATAGCACAATTTTGGCTCCAGATGCTTCAACATTACAATTTCAAAATCCATGGGATATGGGCAAGAAATTGCGATACGGCTCAGTTACTCAGCAAGCAGTATCAGTGTCAAAACTATCAACTACTTACTGCAATAGAAGATATGGAGCAGCATATCTGTATCCTAGCTGTTAGTGATGAAGCAATACCCTTAATAGCCGCTCAACTTCATTTTTCAAACACATTATTGATACATTGTTCTGGTGCCAACCCTTTAGATATTTTGACTGCTAATGCACAACACTGCGGTGTGCTTTGGCCTCCAATGTCTATCCGTAACAACACACTATTTAAATCAGAAGATTGGAGCCTATGCTATGAAGCCAATAACCCTAAAAGCAATGATCAACTCCAAATTTTAGCTCAGACCATTTGTTCCAACACTTATCAATGCAATAGTTTACAGCGTCAATATTTACATTTAGCTGCTGTACTAAGCAATAATTTTACAAACCATTTAATCAGTATTGCTCAAGAGCTATTACAAACACAGCAGCTCCCTTTTTCAATGCTAATGCCTATTATAAGGCAAAGCTTTATAGACTATAGTCAATACGATGCCAAAACCTTACAAACAGGGCCGGCAATAAGAAATGATGAAAAAACCATGCTTAAACAATCCGATTTACTAGCCCAAACACCCGAATGGCAAGCATTATATCAATCCTTTAATAAATCTATAAAGAAGATGTATAATAAAAATGAGCCAGAAGCCTAACGATGTTGTACCTTTGTAATCTGAAAAAAAGAGGATTTGTCTTTTTAAAAAAACAAAAAACCAATGTATAAGCTAAAAGTCAATTTTGAAGAAAAAGGGCTAGAACCAATAGAACTCAATAATATTCCCGGCGGACAAAGTATTTTAGAAGTACTCTTAGACAATAATATCGAATTGCATCATAATTGTGGCATGGTTTGTGCTTGTAGTACATGCCATTTATATGTAGATCAGGGTGAAGAATTTATTCCTGAAATAATAGACCGTGAAGAAGATTTTATAGACAGAGCCCGTAACCCAAAAATAAATTCAAGGTTAGGTTGCCAATGTGTATTAAATGCTAAAATGCAAGGCGAAGTAAGCATTACCCTACCCGATCAATCGCTTATACTAGGCGATTAAAAAATAAACGCTTAAACACGAACAATAAAATTAAATTTATGTACGAACCACCGATACATTGGAACGACTATGAAGATGTCGCACAAAAATTATATGAAAAATTTGGAGATGAATTTGGTGAAAGCAAAATATACCGTATTCGTTTTACCGACTTGATAGAATGGGTACTGGAGTTACCTCATTTTGAAGGTACAAGAGAACAATGTAATGAAGGGCACTTAGAAATGATACAAAGTAGCTGGGTATATGAATGGCGTGATAATCAAAAATAAACTGCCATGAATAGCTTAGAACAATTCCAACCGATACGCACTTTTGTTTTTGACATTGATGGTGTTATGAC
>JBDHYE010000209.1:0-3927 GCA_039811245.1 Chitinophagaceae bacterium
TACCGCCATATTAAAGGTTTCGTGTAATAAGCCTTGACGTGCTGCACCATCACCAAAATAGCATAAAGTAACACTATCGCTACCCTTATATTGCTCTGCAAAAGCAATACCTGCACCTACTCCTATCTGACCACCTACAATGCCATGCCCACCAAAAAATCTTTTTTCTTTTGAGAAGAAGTGCATTGAGCCCCCTTTACCTTTGGTACAACCAGTAGCCTTACCATAAAGCTCTGCCATACACTCGTTAGCGCTCATACCTTTAGCCAATGCAATGGCATGATCACGATACGCCGTAATAATATTATCTCTATCTGTAATAGCCGATAAAGTACCTGCTGCTACAGCTTCTTGACCTATATACAAATGACAAAATCCTCTAATCTTTTGCATTCCATAGAGCTGACCAGCTTTTTCTTCAAAGCGGCGCATTAAAAGCATAATTTCATACCAATATAAATAGGTATCTTTATTGAATTGAGTTTGCACTTTTTTATAAATTTGTGCGAATTTATTGTATTTTTTAATCTACCCCAAACCATTTTGACTTTCATTTCTAAAATTTCACTTTTTCAATACCGAAATTACCTCCAAAAGCAGTTTCATTTTAAACAAAAAATAAGCTGTATTGTGGGCAAAAACGGCACGGGCAAGACCAATCTGCTGGACGCAATTTATATGTTATGCTATACAAAGAGTTATTTCTCTAATACATATTTAGCGCAAATTATGAATCATAAAGAAGGTTTTAGAATAGAAGGTCTGTTTTTAAAAAATACTCAAGAAGACCTCGTATGTTGTATGGTCAAAAATGGTAAAAAGGAAATTTATTGCAACCAACAACTTTATGAAAAACAAACAGAGCATATTGGTAAATATACTGCCGTAATGATTGCCCCAGACGATTTAGAAATCATCAATGGCGCTAGTGAGTTAAAACGAAAGTTTATTGACGCTATACTTTGCCAGTGCGACAAAAAATATTTCACTTCGTTACTTAACTATCAAAAAATACTGTTACAACGCAATGCATGGCTTAAAAACTATGCTTTTGATTCTAAAATAGACTATACCAGTGTAGATTTTTACAATGAACAATTAAAAATTGCCGCACAATATATTTTTGAAAAGAGAACAGACTTCTTACAACAATTCAGTCCTTTGTTTCATAAGTATTACAATATACTCAGCACAAATAAAGAAAGCTTACAATTAAGCTTTAAAAGCGATTTGAACACAGATACTGCTCATTTTTGTTATGTAGAAAATATGGATAAAGATATCAGAGCGCAACGTAGTAGAGATGATCTTGATATTGTATTAAATGAGCATAATATCAAACAACAAGGTTCTCAAGGTCAGAAAAAAAGTTGCCTCTTCGCACTCAAATTAGCCCAATACGAATATATTTTAACACATTTAAACCATAAACCCTTATTATTACTCGATGATATTTTTGAAAAATTAGATCAAGAGCGAATGGACGCATTAATGGCATTACTCCAACAAGAGCTTTTTGGTCAAGTACTCATTACCGATACGCATTATAATAGAATGGAACAATATACGCAACTTTATAAGAATATAGCCGTTCAAAAAATACATGAAAACTAGCATCATAACATCAAAGCCTTACTCAATGTTCGTATTACTACTTGTATTACTAGCCAGCATTTACTTACCGATAAGACAAAGTAAATGGAACCAGTTAGATGTTATTAAATGGGACGCTTCGGGTTATTACCTTTATCTTCCAGCATTCTTTATTTATAAGGATATTGGACATTTAAAATTTTATGACGCTATTGATCAAAAATATTTATTAGCCTCGGGAGAGATAAAACAATATGGGCTTTATCCTCAAAGTACTACGGGTAAAATTTTAAACAAATACGCAATTGGGGTAGCCCTAGCAGAGTTGCCTTTATTTATACTTGCCGATGTATATTGTAAATATATCAACCCTATCTACGAATGTGATGGATACTCGCTACCTTATCAAATGGCGGTAGCCTATAGTACCGGCTTTTGGACTTTAATAGGCACCTTATTCTTATTACTCTTTTTAATTAAAATATTTAAGGATAAAATAGCAGCATTGGCCGTACTACTAATTGTTTTTGGCACCAATTTGTTTTGTTATAGTTATTCCAATTTAGGCATGAGTCATAGCTTAATGTTTATGCTGCATGCGGCATTGTTATATTATACCTACCAATGGTATCAAAAGCCTAAAATAGCCTTTGCTCTTGCAATAGGACTATTGTTAGGGTGGATCAGTATCGCCAGACCTATTGATATTGTTGCAGCCCTAATAGTAATATGCTGGCCAATGGCATTGGCGACTAATGTTTATAAAAACAGATTAAACTTATGGAAACAGCATATAGCATCTATCTTATGGAGCATTATAGTATTCATTGGTATGCTTGCTATCCAACTGTTATACTGGAAGTACATTACCGGGCATTTTATTCATTTCTCCTATCAAGATGAAGGTTTCAATTTTCTTAAGCCTGAACTATTCAATGGTTTGTTTAGTTTTAGGAAAGGTTGGTTTATTTACACGCCGCTTGCATTTATTGCACTATCAGGTATCTTCTTTTTGAAAAATGAACTTAAAGCATTTAGATGGATACTCATCTGCTATTTTGTACTTTTTATTTATATAGTCTTTAGTTGGTGGATGTGGTACTATGGCTGGGGTTTTGGTGCTAGAGCAATGATTGACAGCTATGCCATTTTAGCAATAGCTTTGGGGGCACTTCTAAATTATATAACAGCACAAAAAAGATTATTTCAATTTTTTAGTTTTAGTGTTTTATTGTTCGTGCTTTGGTTAAATTTATATCAAACAAAACAATTTGAAATGGGCGCCATACAAGGTGACCACATGAATCGTAAATTTTATTTCAGAGTATGGAATAAATTGCACCCTAGTCCTGAAGATTGGAAATACTATAACCCATAATTTCATTTTTTATTAGCTTGCACTATTTATGATGTTACTAAGTATCTTTATATCCTTACTATTGGCAGCGGGTGTATTCTATTTAGTATATCGTTCTGATAAAAAAAAACAAGTCCCCTACCCCATAGTTACGGCGGCATTAAGAGCTTTACTCTTTTTATTACTTTGCTTGTTTATCCTAGCTCCTTTTATTCAAAAAACAAACACAACAACACTTAAACCTAAAATCGTTTTTTTACAAGACAATTCTAGTTCTGTTGAAAAGGCATTAGGTTCAGAGAAAAAAAATTATGAACACCAAGTTAAACAGCTACTCCAAAAACTAGCTAAAAAATATGATGTCATCAGTTGGAATTTAGATCAACAAGGTCATACAGACAGCCTCTTTAATTGGACCTTAAGCAAAACAAATCTTTTAAGTCCGATAGAAAAAATCAACAGCCAATATGAAGCACAAAACCTAGCTGCTTTAATAGTAGCTACAGATGGCTGGTATAATGAAGGTGCAGACCCTAGTTATTACCCACTACACCCCAATACATTGTTCTACCCTGTAGCCCTTGGCGATACCAGTATTCATGCCGATGTTGCTATTACAAAAACTTATGCTAACAAAACCGTAGGTTTAAATAATGATTGGGATTTAAGTGCCGATATTATAGCCGAACAATATCCTAATACTCAAACCAAGGTTCAGCTGCTTGATGAATCAGGACAACTACTTCAAGAGCAACATTTAAACATCAATCATACACATTTTAGTACCACATTAAATTTTACGATCAATGCTAAAAAAGCCGGTTGGCAACAGTTTCAACTTATAGTTAAAGCATTTGACAATGAAAAAAACAAAGTCAATAATCAAAAAAACATAGCCGTAGAGGTGATCGAAAAAAAGAAAAAAATTTTAGTGCTTTATGAGAGTCCTCACCCAGATATACACGCCCTTACAGCAG
>JBDHYE010000210.1:0-3906 GCA_039811245.1 Chitinophagaceae bacterium
GGTGGTGCTGATTTCGGTGTTCGTCCCGCTGGCGTTTTTTGCCGGATCGGTGGGCAATATCTACCGCCAGTTCTCGGTGGTGATGGTGGCATCCATTGCCTTTTCGGCATTCTTGGCGCTCTCGCTCACGCCGGCGCTGTGCGCTACGCTGCTCAAACCCGTAGAAGCGGGCCACCACCATGCCAAGGGCGGTTTTTTTGGCTGGTTCAACCGCGGCTTTACCAGCACGGCCCATGGCTATGAGGGCCTGGTGGCGCGCATTTTGCGCCGCGCGCCGCGCACGCTGGTGCTGTATGCGGCCATCATCGGCGCGGCCAGCGTGGTCTATATGCGCCTGCCCACTTCGTTCTTGCCCAACGAAGACCAGGGCACGCTGCTGGTGAGCGTGCAACTGCCCCCTGGCGCCACGCAGCAGCGCACCCGTGACGTGATGCAACAGGTGGAAGGCTACATGCTCAAGCAACCCGAGGTGCAAAGCATGGTGGGCGTGCTGGGGTTCAGCTTTTCGGGCCAAGGGCAAAACGCTGCCATGGCGTTCGTGACGCTGACCGATTGGGATCAGCGCAAGGCCCCGGGCAGTGATGCGCAGTCGGTAGCAGGCAAGGCCTTTGGCGCGCTCTCGGGTATCCGCGATGCGTTCATCTTCCCGCTCAGCCCGCCCCCCATTCCTGAATTGGGTGCGGCATCGGGCTTTACCTTCCGTCTGCAAGACCGCGCAGGGCTGGGGCACGAGGCGCTGCTGGGTGCACGCAACCAGCTGCTGGGCATGGCCATGCAAAGCAAGCTGCTCACGCAGGTGCGCCCCGACGGCCTGGAAGATGCGCCGCAGCTGCAAATCGACATCGACCGCGACAAGGCCAACGCCCTGGGCGTGGGTTTTGATGCCATCAACAGCACCATCGCCACGGCGCTGGGGTCGAGCTACATCAACGATTTTCCGAACGCGGGCCGCTTGCAGCGGGTGGTCGTGCAGGCCGATGCCCCGGCGCGCATGCAGCCCGATGACATTTTGCGCATTGCCGCGCCCAACAACCAGGGCAAGATGGTGCCGCTTTCGGCCTTTGCCAGCACGCGCTGGGTGGTGGGCGCGATGCAAACGGTGCGCTACAACGGCTACCCGTCCATGCGCATCAGCGGCTCGGCCGCGCCTGGCATGAGTTCGGGTGCAGCCATGGCCGAGATGGAGCGCTTAGCGGCCCAGCTGCCCACGGGCTTTGGTTTTGAATGGACGGGCCAGTCGCGCGAAGAAAAACTCGCCGGCTCACAGGCCATGATCGTCTATGCCTTCTCCATCCTGGCGGTGTTTTTGTGCCTGGCCGCGCTGTACGAGAGCTGGGCGTGCTGGGCGTGCTCCTGGCCACGCTGCTGCGCGGCTACGCCAACGACGTGTACTTCCAGGTGGGGCTCATCACCATCATTGGCTTGTCGGCCAAGAACGCCATTCTGATCATCGAGTTTGCCAAAGACCTGCAGGCCCAGGGCAAGGGCGTGATCGAATCGGCCTTGGCTGCGGCGCACCTGCGTTTTCGGCCCATCGTGATGACGTCCATGGCCTTCATACTGGGTGTGTTGCCCCTGGCGTTGTCTACGGGGGCAGGCTCGGCCAGCCAGCGCGCCATTGGCACGGGGGTGATTGGCGGCATGGTCACGGGCACGTTCCTGGCCGTGTTTTTTGTGCCGGTGTTTTTTGTGCTGGTGCGCTCGGTCTTCAAGGGCAGCCGGCGCCAGCATGATTTTGATTTGCAGCACGCCCACCAAGTCGGGGCAGAGGATTCCCATGCGTAATACATTGTCTTTTCGGCTCCAGGCGCCTTTGCAGCGCACCGCCCTGGCGGTGGCTGTGCTGGCGCTGGCGGGCTGCTCGTTCATTCCCACCTACGAGCGGCCTGCCGCCCCGGTGCCGGCGCAGTGGCCTGCGGTGGGCAGCGCGGCAGCCCCCACCAGCGCCAACGCCCAGGCTTTGGCAGCATTGCCTTGGCAGGACTTTGTGCAGGACGAGCGCCTGCGCGCTTTGGTCACCCAGGCGCTGGAGCAAAACCGCGACCTGCGCATGGCGGCGCTGGCCATGGAGCAAGCCCGTGCGCAGTACCAGATCCGCAGTGCGGATGCCGTGCCCAACGTCAACCTGGGCGCATCGGCCAATCGCCAGACGGTATCGGGCGGCAGCATCAGCAGTTCGTACACGGTGGGCCTCACCATGGCGTCTTGGGAACTGGACTTTTTTGGCCGCATTGCCAGCCTGAAAGAGGCCGCCTTGGCCCAGTACCTGGCCACCGAAGAGGCGCGCCGTGCGGTGCAAACCAGCCTGGTGGCCTCGGTGGCCAGCGCCTGGCTGGGCCTGCAGGCCGATGAAGAAATGCTGGCGCTCACGCGCAGCACCCTGCAAACGCGCGAGGCCTCGCTCAAGCTGGTGCAAATGCGCACGGCCCACGGCGTGGCCTCGGCGCTGGACTTGCGCCAGGCGGAATCCCTGGTGGCAGCCGCCCAGGCCGCCCTGGCCCAGCAAGAGCGCCAGCGTGCATTGGATCTGAACGCGCTCACCCTGCTGCTGGGGCAATCGCCTGCGGCTGCAAACCTGCCCGGCAGCGACGGCAAAAATGCCGCCTTTGCCGACGTGCCGGTGGGTTTGCCCTCAGACCTGCTGCAGCAGCGTGCCGACATCCGCCAGGCGGAGCAAAACCTGCTCTCCGCCAATGCCAACATTGGTGCGGCCCGTGCGGCCTTTTTCCCGCGCATCAGCCTCACGGCCAGCGCTGGCACCGCCAGCAAGGATTTGTCGGGCTTGTTCAAGGGCGGCTCCTGGGGCTGGTCTATCGCCCCCCAGGCCCTGTTGCCCATTTTTGACGCCGGGCGCAACCAGGCCAACCTCGAATCGGCCCAGGCAGCACGCTCCATGGCCGTGGCGCAGTACGAAAAAGCCATCCAGACGGCCTTCCGCGAGGTGGCAGACGCTTTGGCCGGTAGGGCGACACTGGGTGACCAACTGAGCGCCCAAGAGGCCCAGGCCAAAGCCGAGGCCGAACGCCTGCGCCTGGCTGACTTGCGTTACAGCACGGGCGTGGCCAGTTACCTGGACGTGCTGGACGCCCAACGCTCGCTCTTTGCCGCCCAGCAGTCCCTGGCCCAGGTGCGCATGGCCCAGCGGCAGAACCAGGTGCTGCTGTACAAAGCCTTGGGCGGTGGTTGGGCGGTGCCTGTGCCAGTGGCCCAGCAGGCGCAGTAAGTGCCCGGTACGGGTGCTAGAAAACCGCGTAAAAACAACGCACTACCCGCGCCAGGCCCCACGGGGGCGGCTGCCGGGCTTGACGCAGCGCAAACGGCGGGCGTGCCCGCAGGGTGAGCGGCAGCCATTTGATTTGCATCAATGCTTTTGGGGCGTGGGCACTGCAAAGTCGATGTTCTATGTTGCCAAGCCTTGCCCCCGATTTGTCTGCAGAGTGCGAAATTGCCGCCTCGGGGGATGTCTTGCGCACGCGCCAGGAGCCGCTCAGCTCGGTGCTGTATCTGGTCAGTGGCCGGGTGCAGCTGGGCATCCGTGAAGAAGGCCAGATGCGCCACCAGCTCGGGGTGGTGGAAGGCCCTTTCTGGCTCGATGCCTCTTCGGCCATGCTGGGCCTGCCTTGCCCCGTGGATATGGTGGCCGAAACCCGGGTGCAATTGCAGCGCCAGCCGCTGCAAGCCTTTTTAAACGGGCTGACCAGCCTGCCAAAGTCGGTGCAAACCCTGCTGCACGATTTGGCCTCGGGCTACCGCCAGCAAACCGACCTGGCCATCAGCCGTCTGGTGCAAGACGCCGAAGCCCGTTGCGCCCAGTGGCTGTTGCAGCATGCACAGCATGACGCCAATGGCGCGCTGAGCGTCGTTCTGCACCAACGCAAGCGCACCATTGCGGCGCAACTGGGCATT
>JBDHYE010000211.1:0-3892 GCA_039811245.1 Chitinophagaceae bacterium
CCGATTTAGAACTAGAAAACGCTAACCTTACTACCGCTAATGTTGAATTAAGTAAAGACAATAAAAACGCCCATGCAGAAGCAGCTAGATTAAAAAAACTAGGCTCTGTACTTCATATTTCAAACATTAAACTTGAAGCCATCAATCAAAAACATAATGGCGAGAAAGAAGTAAGCACTAGCCGTGCCCGCAAAGCAGATTTGTTACGTGTAATCTTTGATATTGACGAAAACCGTATTATGGAGTCTGGGTTAAATGAAATTTTTGTAGTTATACAAGACCCTGATGGTAACATAATGAGTAATGCCGCTTATGGCTCAGGAAATACCACCGATGCCAATGGGGCGACTTTAAATTATACCATAGTTAAGAAAATTAATCTTGAGAAAAACCAAAAGATGACCAATGTGAATGTGGACTGGAAGCAAGATAATAGCTTCCCTAAAGGAGATTATCATATAAGTTTCTATAACGGTGGTTATAAAATTGGAGAAGGTAGTGTGCACTTGAAATAATGTGCTAAAGTTTATTATTAAGTTAAGGGGGTTTAGGTGCAAAACATCTAAACCCCCTTTTTTTGACACTTTTTAAACAACCAATATGAGTGCTTTTGAGGCAAGCATAGCATGAAATAAAGAAATAAAGAATAAAATAATTTGTATTTACAAAATAAATTTTTACCTTGCTCTTTCAATTTTGTGGATAAAAATTTTTAGCACAATATTTTTATAAAATAATTAACGGAAAAAGCCGAAAATCCTTAAAAGAGTAGGCGCAATTGAAAACAAACAACACCTAAAATTGTTATGAAAAAACTATTTACACTTTTCAAAACAAGCACCCTATTATTATGTGTTTTATTCTCTACAGCAGTATTTGCTCAAGATAAGCTAGCTTGCGAAGTAACGTTTAATAATTTTTCAAGAACCTTTACTTACCTTACTACAGGCACTAACGTATCGGATATTGAAAGTGCTTGTGGCACTAAATCAGGTATTCCTATTGGTTTTGATTTTCATTTTGGTGCTAGTGCTACAAGGACAACCTATAAAACACTTCAAGTATCTTCTGCAGGTTGGGTTAAATTTGGTTCTGCTGTTACCGGCTGTAAAAATGATGTTAGTGCAAAAGCAATTTTCCCAGGTTTATGGCCTTTTTATGGTAAAGGTTTTAATGGTACATCGGGTACTGCTACTTATTATACCGAGCTATTGTCTTCAGGTTTAAAAGTATTTACTATGGAGTGGAGAGATTGGTCTTGGGACGAAGTAGGAGGTGGTGCTAGTGCAGGTACTTTTAGCTGCCAATTAAAATTATACGAAGCTAGTGATGTGATAGAGTTTTGTTATAAAAGAGAGTCTGGTGCTTTAACCAGCACTTCATTAGATCCTTATATGTGTGGATTAGGCAATTCGGCGCCTACAGCTGTTGTTACTTGGCCTTGTGGTCCTGGTTATGATATGCTTACTGTAGGTGGAGGTACTATTCCTTCTGCACCAGTGATTAATAAATCAGGTTCTTACGGTGCTGCACAAACTGATTTACCCAATACTGATGATGTTTATCAATTTTATCAAAAATGTATGGGCAAACCCTCTGCTGGATATGTTAGTCAGCCAGATAGCGTATGTGCTGGTGCGCCATTTGTATTAAGGACATTTGGCACTACTCCTAATCCATTTGCTCCTTATGGCATAAGTTACCAATGGCAAGCCGCTCCGGCTGCTACTGGTCCTTGGGGTGATATCTCAGGCGCTACTTCATTAACATTTTCTTTCCCTGGTATTTATAACGATTCCTTCTTTAGATTAATAGTATATTGTTCAAATTCAAACAAATACGATACTACAGTTGCAAAGCACATTACGCTTATTACACAACCTTACAACTGTTATTGTTATTCAAAAGCTAATAATGATGTGCTTAATGCAAACATTGGTAATTTTAAACTTATTGCTAAAGGCAATGATACCTTATTAAATGTTGGAACCAGTGGTCCTTCATTTATTAATAAAGGTATTTATAATCCATACACCCTAAATACAGGCTTGAGACCTATTCAAGAGATAAATAGGGATACTACTTATACCTTCTCTGTTGTGGGCGTCACTCGAGACTCCTTCTCATTCCCTGCATCGGGAGTGGCGCTCTATATAGATTATAATGCCGATGGTTTATATGATGCTGCAAGTGAGATAGCTGGTTTCCAAGTTATCAGTGGTACAAAAGCAGAATTTATAACTAATTTTACTGTTCCCAGTTCTGCAAAATTGGATACAGTGGGTATGCGTTTAATTATGAAGAATGGTGCAACATCTGCTGCGGATGTGCCACCCTGCGGTGCTTATGCTGATGGTGAAACTGAAGACTATTTAATCAATATCACATACCCTAAATGCCCTGGCCCATTGTTACCTGGTACCTCATATATATCAGACACTTCAATGTGTTATGGATACCCTGTTACAATTTGGAATAATACACATGCTCAAAACATGTCAAAAATGCATTGGCAATGGGAATACTCATTGGATAATATAAATTGGGCAGACGTAATTGGTGGTAAATTCCAAGATACTTTAATGCCTATAGTACGCCAAACAACTTATTATAGATTAAGAATGGTTTGTGAATATACTAACGATACGATTTATTCTAACAAAGTGTTGATTAAATTGAAGCAGCCCTACAAATGTTATTGCTTTAGCTTAGCAAATGGCGGTGCTGCCGGAGATTCTTCAGATATTTCAACATTTGTTTTAGGTAAGTTTATTATGAACACAGGTGGTCCACATCTCAATAATCCGATGTCTATCCGTCAAAGAACAGACCATACAGATTTACCTGCTATTGAATTATACTCAATGGATAAATATAACATAGCTGTATATCAAACTATGAAAAATTCAAATCATGCCGATGCTAAAATATCTGTATTTATGGATTTTAATCACAATTTGAGCTATGAAGCATCAGAATTAATTTGGTCTAAAACAACATCTGCTACAGATTTCTATCCTCATGATACAATTACTATACCAGTAACTGTAATCCCTAATGTAGAAACCGGATTAAGAGTGGTGTTAAACAATGATTTAGGTGCTAACAATGCAAATGATCAAGGTTGTGATGCATTCCAATCTGGTGAAATTGAAGACTACTTAGTCATTTTCCGTAGAAGAGGAACGGGTATAGGAGAGATTTCAAATGTTGATAATCTTCAAATTTACCCGAACCCTAATAACGGTCAATTTACAGTTTCTTTTAAGGCTAAACATGCAATAGAAAACCTACAAATCAATGTAAGCACAGTTACTGGCCAACAAGTTTATACTGAAAAATACAGCCAAGTACAAAACAGCTTTAATAAGAATATCAACTTAAGCAATTACCCTAGCGGTATTTACTTTATCTCTGTTGAGGCAGATGGTCAAAAACAAGTGAATAAGTTAGTTATCCAATAAAAGGAATTGCTTAATAAAAACATCAATATCGGGGGCTTAAATTTTTAAGCTCCCGATATTTTTTTACAAGTTTAGTTTACGTTAAGGATATAATTTTTAAACAGCAACTTTGCGTAATTGTGCTACATACATCATATCCGCAGCATAGGGGATTCCATTGATAAATTGGCTTTGTTCTAAACGGAGAGAGAGGTGCTTTTGTAAAAATTCCTGTACTTGCTGTTCATTTTCTTTTTGAAAAACTGAGCACGTAATATAAAGCAATAGTCCGCCAGGATTGAGATATGCTACAATATTATTTACAATATCTTGTTGTAATTGTGTATAAGTAGTTATTTTTTGTACATCGAAAAAATACAGTTGTTCAGGACTCCTAGCCCAAGTGCCAGAGCCGCTACAAGGCACATCGGCAATGATGAGGTCAAATT
>JBDHYE010000212.1:0-3891 GCA_039811245.1 Chitinophagaceae bacterium
TTATGACACCATCATGTAAGTCATAAACCCAACCGTGCAAGTATGGATAATCATTCGTTTTCCAAGCTCTTTGAACGATACTTGTTTTAGCCAAATTTAGTATCTGTTCTGCAACATTAAGTTCTACAAGACGGTTTACTTTTGATTTTTCATCTTCTAGGGCATTTATTTCAGATTCGTGTTTTTTATACACTTCTTTAATAGGGTGAATCCACTTGTTGATAATGCCATAATTTTTATTTCCTAATGCCGCTTTAACCCCTCCACAGCCATAATGCCCACAAACAATAATATGTTTAACATTTAAATGATTAATGGCATAGTCTAGTACTGAAAGCAAGTTTAAATCTGTAGGTATTACAAGGTTAGAAATATTACGATGTACAAAAATTTGACCGGGCTGTGTAGCGGTTATCCTATCGGCAGGTACTCTACTATCACTACAACCGATCCATAAATAATCAGGATTTTGAATTTCTTCAAGTCGTGTAAAAAATTGTGGGTCTTGTTTCACGACCTCCTCTGCCCATTCACGGTTTTCTTTAAGTAATTGTAGGTACTGTTTCATAAGAATAAGATATTTTTATTGAACACACAGTAACATAGCTACTGTGCTTATTATAAAGTGATGTAAGTTAGTATAATAAAAATGGACATTCTAATTTTAACTTATGAAAGCAAGTTTTCAATCTCATTAAAAGTCTCGTTAGGATTACTATCTAACCATAGTATTTCATAAATTTTAGAAGCGATAGGTAATGGAATCATATTTTTTTGAGCAAAATTAAAAATACATTTTGAGGCATAATAACCTTCTGCAACCATATTTAATTCTAAGCCCGCTGAGCTTGCGCTATGTCCTTTGCCTATCATCATACCAAAGCGTCTATTTCTGCTGTGCATTGAATAAGCGGTAACCAGTAAATCGCCTAAATAGGCACTGATATGAAAGTCGGGTATTGGAGTATTGGCGTGTATATTTTCAAAGTTTAATTTTAGAAAATGATACATCTCTCTGTAACAATTAGTAATATAAACGCTTAAAAAATTATCCCCATAGTCTAAGGAATGGGCGATACCGGCACCAAGCGCATATACGTTTTTAAGTACTGCTGCTAATTGTACTCCGTACAAATCGGTATTGGTTGTAGTACGTAAATAATCATTTCTAAATAATGCAGCTATTGTTTGTGCTAATTGCTCATCTAATGCTGAAAAAGTAAGATAGGAAAGCTTTTCGGCAGCTACCTCTTCGGCATGACAAGGTCCTGAAATGGCTACATAATTTGTGGTAGGAAAGGCTAAATTATGAAATAAGTATTCATTTAAAAGTTCATTTGTATCGGGTAGCATACCTTTTACTGCCGATACAAAAATTTTATCTTTTAATTGTTCTGGATAAATATTTTGGAGTACTGAAAGTGCATAAGCAGCAGGCACACAAAATATAATAACAGTACAATGATTCAGCACTTTTGTCAAATCAGCATCAGCATTAATTTTATCTTTTGAAAACTTTACTGAGGATAAATAATGAGGGTTATGATCGTGTTGTTCTAAATAGCTTATAGCCTCTTGGTTGCGGATATACCAAGAGATGGTATGACCATTGTCTGTAAGAATTTTAGCTAAGGCAGTACCCCAGCTTCCATTACCAATTATCCCAATGTTTTGTGTATTAATTTCTTTCAAAATTTATAAATTATAGTTTCAACAAGAAAACATCAATCCATTATTTCTCTTTATTTTCAAAAAGAAGTTCCTTTTTAGTTACTTGAACTTTGTCTTTGTCGTTCAGCAAGCGCGCTATAGCACCATAAGGGGCTATGACCACTTCTTCGCCTTTTTTCAAACCTTTAATAATTTCAATATACTGATTATCTTGAATACCTGTTTCTACATCTCTTACTACAACATTTTTTTGATCTTTTTGATATACAAAAACCACTTGCCTTATTTGATCTTTATCTTTTAATGAATCTGGCCAATCTCTTGTAGTAACAGCATTTACGGGCACAGACAGGGCTTGGTTGAGGCGTTGGGTCTGTATTTCTACAGAGGCGGACATTCCTGGCTTAAAAGGGTATTTAAAATTTTTAGATACGGCTATGTCTGCATAACTTTCAGGCAATATCCATATTGAAACCGTGTAATTCGTTACTTGATCACTAGAATTTGAAGTACTATTTGTGGTACTTGCTACCGATATTTTTGAAACGACTCCAGTGAATTTCTTGTTTCTATAAGCATCAGCACTGATGATACCAATATCGCCTAATTTAATATGAGTTATATCGGTTTCACTCACATCTACTCTAAGCTCCATTCTACTCATATCGGCTATTGTAAGCACTTGTGTACCTTGCATTTGAGAGGTACCAAGTACTCTTTCGCCTTTTTTAACAGGCAATGAAGAAATGATGCCAGACTGTGGAGCTACAATAGTTGTTTTAAGTAAGTTGGCACGTGCCTGAGTTAAGTTAGCAGCAGAAGCTTTTACTCCATATTTTCCACCTTTGATGTTGGCTAAACTCGCTTCGTAGGTTGCTTTAGAGCTTTTAAACGTCGCTTCAAATTGTTCAAACTCGGTAGCACTGATCACTTTATCTTGAAATAATTTCTTATTTCGGTTGTAGTTCGCAAGTGCTTGCTCATAGTTAGCTTTAGTTTGAGCATTCACTTCTTGAGCATTCACAACACTTGATTTTGATTGTTCAACAGCAGCTTCTGCCTGTTCTACTTGAGAGCTGTAGATAGCAGGATTGATCTTTAAGAGTACTTGACCTTTATGTACCGAATCGCCTTCTGCTACATTGAGTTCAATGATTTCGCCACTCACTTCAGGACTTATTTTAAGTTCTGTTTCTGGGTATATTTTTCCGCTTGCCGATACACTTTCAATAATTGTATGTGTATCTGCTTTTTCAATGGCTACTTTGATACCATCATCATTATTTTTACCTATTTTTATGACAAAGATTAATAGTACTAACCCTATTAAAGTCCACCATAAACCTTTTCTTTTTTTAAACATCGTATAAATATAATAAATTAAGTTACCCTCAAACTACTTAACCGAAGCGCCTAAGCTTACTGCATTTTGAGGTGCTACAAATTCCAATTTGCCATCACTGTTTTCAGCCATTAGTATCATTCCTTTACTTTCTATTCCTCTCATTTTTCGTGGTGCTAAATTAGCTACCACTACTACTTGTTTTCCTATGATCTCTTCAGGGTTAAAATGTTGCGCAATTCCCGAAAGCAGGGTTCTTTTTTCAAAACCTAAATCTACTTCAAGTTGGAGTAATTTATCAGCTTTTTCTACTTTTTGTGCGTTTAATATTGTTCCTACTCTTAGGTCAATTTTTGAAAAATCATCAATGCCAATTTCTTCTTTTAAAGGAGCTTCATCTTTTTTATCTGTTTCAGGAGCATTATTGCTAATCGTGCTTGGTGTAGCGGCAATGAGTCCTGCTTTAAGCTTAGCTACCTGGGCTTCTATTTCTGCATCTTCAATTTTTCGAAACAGCAATTCCGGTGCTCTTAAAGTATAACCTGTTTTTAATAAATCTATTCTACCTGCATTTTCCCAATCTAACATTTTTTCAACCACTTTAAGCAAATGGCAGATTTTTTTAGCTGTAAAAGGTAAAAAAGGTTGGGACAAAATAGCCAAATTAGCTGTAAGTTGTAAGGCTAGATAGATACAATTATCAATTCTTTTTTGAGCTATAATTTTATCTTCGTCAGTGAGTGCTGCTTTTTCAATGGCTGATGCTTCTTTCCAAGGTGCTTTTTCTTGTAAGTAAACATTTCCTTTTCGAGATAATTCGATTAGTTCAAAAAGTGCATCTCTAAATTTATATTGCTCAATCGCAGATTCGATTTTCT
>JBDHYE010000213.1:0-3879 GCA_039811245.1 Chitinophagaceae bacterium
AATGTCCATTTTATTTCATTTTTTGCTTGTACTAAGAGCTTATGTGCTAAATAAATTATTGTAAGGTCTAATAATTATCCGCCATTTGCAGCTTCTGTCATTGCGATAAACTCTTGATCAACGGGTGATATATTTACAATAGCATATACTTGAATCCCATTGATAGACATTTCATCAATAATGTTTACAAAGTCCTCATAGGTACTATTTTTATCAGGCTTAATAAGTACTGTAGTTTTATCAGTTGCTCCTAATGCACCTGAGCGTACCATAGCATCTACTTTAGCTTTTTTGTCAATGATCACTTGGCGTATGCCTCCGGGAGTTTTAAAAGTAGTTACTTCTACTTTAGGAGGGTTTACTGGATCATCGCCAATACCTTCATAGTAATAAACTCTATGCTCTTTACTTAATAATATGGTAAGCGCAGTACTATTTTTTACCTTGCTTGGAGGTGTAGGCTGGTTTTTATCCTTAAAAGGCATATTTATTTCCATGGTCTTAGGTTGCGACATGGTAGTGGTAAATATGAAAAAGGTTATTAAAAGAAAGCCTAAATCCACCATTGGGGTCAGGTCAACTCTGGTTGAGAGTTTCTTCCCTTTTTTGACTCCGCCTTTCTTATGACTCCCCCCAGAGGAGGAGGTATCTAATTCGGCCATTTTTAAAAAATTTTATTGTTATTACTGTTTTTTATATAAACTACTAAAGTTTATTTTTACATAAATTTATTTCTTAATTCCTGCTTGCTCTGCGGCATAGCTGCCAGGAGGTATCGCTTTAAGATTGGTAATTAAGTTAAATTTAAAGATCTGCCAACCGGCCAAAGTCTCAATAATCTTTTGGATATCAGGGTATGAAGTACCCTCATCGGCTTTGATACAAATACGTAATTTGGGATTGTTGTTACGCGCCATACGTATCCACATTGCCAATTCATTATCGGGATTATTGACACTAGTATCAGTAGGTATGCCGGGGGCTTTTGTATCGTATGCTTTACGTGCATCGGGGGTGGCTTCTAAATAACTTTTTAATTGATTAAATGGAACGCCTATCGAACTACCAATAGCAAATTGATTTTTATCAGCCTCTGATAAACCTAAGCTTCTGTACTCATCTACATTTTCAATAAGATTTTTTCTTACGTTTTTATTATCTATTGAAAAGAACACTCTACCCTTTGCATCGACTGTGATCAACATAATATCGGCCTCAGGGAGTATTATTTGAGAGATCGAAGCAGGAGTAACAACCACCACTGGCTCGTCGGGCTTAAATTTTGTTGCTAACATAAAGAAGGATAGCAACAAGAAAGCCACATCGCACATCGCCGTCATATCTATAAACGTGCTCTTCCGTGGTATTTTGGGTCTTGCCATAATTTTTATTTTTCGCTTGTTAAACTTTTATTTTTTCTCATTAATATCAATAAGACATAGTATTTAAAAAAGTCCATAAAAAAATATAGACTTTATGCGATACTATTTATATTGAGCAGAGAAACTTTGGCTAAGCGTAAAACCACTCTCGTCAATACCATAAGTGATACCATCTATAATAGTAGTATAGAAGTTATACATAATGATAGCGATAAATGAAGTACCAATACCTGTAGCAGTGTTTAAAAGTGCCTCAGAGATACCACCAGCTAGTGCAGCAGGGTCAGGAGAACCTGAAGTATTCATCGCAGCAAAAGAACGAATCATACCTAGTACCGTACCAAATAGACCCAATAAGGTTGCTGCCGAAGAAATGGTAGAAATAAATACAAGATTTTTTTCGAGCATGGGTAATTCCAAAGCTGTTGCTTCTTCAATTTCTTTTTGAATACTGGCTATTTTTTGTTCTTTGTCTAACTCAGTATTGGTAGTCATTTCGCGGTATTTTAAAAGACCAGCTTTCATAACATTACCTACAGAGCCGCTTTGTTTATCGCACTCTGCTACTGCTGCATCAATGTTTTTATTAGCTAGATGATATTGTACTTTACGAACAAACTCTCCAGCAGGCATTTTACCTTTGGCTTTCATAATGCATAATGCACGCTCTATTACGAAAATAATTAGTACGAATAAAGTTGAAATTAGAATCGGTACAACCCAACCCCCTGTATATAAAGTACCCATAAAGTTTTTAGCTTTATGCTTATGCTCATCTAAGAAGTTATTGGCATTACCAAACACTACATAGAAGATAATATGGGCTAATGCAATGGCACCTACCACATAAAGTAAATTGATCATGAAACCACTTGTGTTCTTGGGTTTTCCTGCGTTCGCTGTTTTTGGAGCGGCTGT
Organism: Chitinophagaceae bacterium; assembly: GCA_039811245.1. Taxonomy (GTDB): domain Bacteria; phylum Bacteroidota; class Bacteroidia; order Chitinophagales; family Chitinophagaceae; genus Rurimicrobium. The sequence goes on from JBDHYE010000213.1 coordinate 2,301, forward strand.
TTTTACGTCTGCCATAATTGCTGTTTTGTGTTTTGTTTAAATTTTTTTTTGATTTAAATTTAATAGTTCAAAAATTAAGTTCCTACTATTTCAAATTAATTAGGGAGTAGCAAAAATAAAAGTTTGGTTCAAAAAAACAAATTTGCTTTTGAGATTTCTTTTAGATTTAATATTGGCTAATCGTATTGACTATAGTGTAATGAATCCTAAACGATTATTTTTTACTTTTATTGTCTATTTTTTTTCAAGTCTAAAGAATAAATTTTTAGAATAAATTTAAAAACGGTACAATATTCCATTCCTAAAATTAAAATAGAGCATAATTAAGGTGCTTATTTTATTAACTTTGCACACCCAAAAAATTAATATAGATACTCCTACTGTTTATGACACAAAATTTCAACCCTTGGCATTCTGTAAGTGCCGGCAATAAATTACCCGATACCGTAAATGCTATCATTGAGATCCCTAAAGGCTCTAGGGCTAAATATGAACTCGATAAAGAAACCGGAATGCTAAAGTTGGACCGTGTATTATACTCTTCTGTATATTACCCTGCCAATTATGGATTTATTCCTCGTACCTATTGCGATGATAACGACCCTCTGGATATCTTAGTGATTTCTCAAATAGACATGCAACCCCTTTGCCTTGTAGAAGCTAAAATCATAGGGGTAATGCGTATGCTTGACCAAGGTGAGGCAGACGATAAATTAATAGCCGTTTGTGCCCAAGACATGAGTGTCAACCATATTAACGATATCTCTGAGCTCCCTCCTCATTTTATTGCAGAGTTGAGACATTTCTTTGAAGAATATAAACACTTAGAAGAGAAAGAAGTAAAAATTGAAGAGTTTCAAGGCGCACGCTTAGCAAAAAAAATACTTGGACACAGTATCAACGATTATAATCAAAAATTTGCAAAATAGTAAGTCTATTTTAAGTTATGAGAACAAAGATCAAACACATCTTAGAAAATGAAGCCAGCCAATACCCTGTAAGTATCAAAGGCTGGGTAAGGAGTTTTAGAAACAACCAATTTATTGCCCTTAACGATGGCTCTTGTGTAGAAAATATCCAAGCAGTAATTGATAATAATACCCCTGAAGACGTTTTAAAAAAGATAAGCAATGGTGCTGCAATAGCAGTAAAAGGTACTGTAATCCCCTCGCAAGGTAAAGGACAAAGAGTAGAAGTAGCCGTTGAACATTTGGAAATATTAGGAGAATGCCCCGGTGATAGTTTCCCACTTCAACTCAAAAACCGTCCAAGTTTTGAATTTTTACGAGAGCATGCGCATCTCCGTTTTAGAACCAATACTTTTGGTGCTATATTTAGGGTGCGTCATAGCCTAGCCTATGCGATTCATAAATTTTTTCACGAAAGAGGCTTTGTCTATATCCATACACCAATTATTACCGCAAGCGATGCTGAAGGTGCAGGGGAGATGTTTAGAGTAAGCACCCTACCTTTTGACCAAACGCCTAGAAAAGAAGATGGTAGTGTAAATTTTGAAGAAGATTTTTTTGGAAAAAGTACCAACCTTACCGTTAGTGGTCAATTAGAAGCAGAATTAGCT
>JBDHYE010000214.1:0-3847 GCA_039811245.1 Chitinophagaceae bacterium
TAACGGATATAGCAAATACACAAAAGGAAATGAGGAAGATGCAGGAGCAAGAAGAAATTATTAATAACCCTCAACAATAAAGATATGATAGGTACAAGTGCAGGGCCATTTGCAGGAATTAAACCCTTTATTGCTTGGAATAGGTTGGAAGGCCGTCCACGCAAAAAAGATTTTGAAAACGTATTAAAGGCAAAAATTCACGACCCCTTGTGGATGCTCGGTCGACAATGGCAAATGGGCGAATTTAAAGGTAATGATACAGGCTCGGGCATTTTGGCTCGGGTACAAATGGATTATGCACGCATCACTCAGCATGCAACACATAATGGTTCGCCAACTGCTTACACTGGCGAACTTCCCTTAGAGCCATTAGTAGAAAGATTGGCACACCAATGGAGTATAAAGGAGCGTATATTAATGGGTAAAAAATGGTTGAATTATTTGAAAGCGGCTACTTTGGCCATGACTCATTATCAGCCCATTTTTGATAATGATAATGCTTTTTTATTCACTATTGACAAAGAGCCTGCAACAGCTTCAGACACCGAAGAATTGATTTTAAATAAGGCTTTATTGCACAGCGACCCATCATTGCCTAGTTTCTTTGGTGCATCATCATTGTCTGGCAACCTAATAGATGGTGCTAAAATATTTGAGCAAATAGTCAGCCTTAGCTTAATGACTAATTTGGATAATGTTTATAAAGACTTTGTTAGTTCTGGTATTGCAATTTCGGTAGCAAGACCTGCTGATATTGCTTTGTTTACTACTGCAAATGCGTTATTCAAATCTTGGGTTGTTAAAATGTATTCTTTGCCCGAAGATGGAATGCTTTCCGAATGCTGGAATACACGGAGTATGGAATATCAGTTTGATATTTTTGTACCCGATAATGAAGGGCTAACAGAAAGAAAATTATCAGCCCATCAATACAGTAAAGGGAATTTAGATTGGTATTCACTAACCCAAGATGACAACAACACTTATCCATTAAGTGAAACGGATTCGAAAAAAACAAAAGCGCTACAATTGATTATGAGTGCCAACCGATTTGCTGGTATGCCCTCTACCAGATGGTGGGAATTTGAAAACGGTGCAGTCAATTTTGCAAACCTAGATGCGGATACTACTGATATTGCTAAAATTATTATGACCCAATTTGCATTAATATATCAAGACGATTGGTTTAACATTCCTTACAAAGTGCCTGTATCGAGTGCCGCAAGAATTCAAGGTATTGTTGTTACTGATGTATTTGGTGTCAAAACCTATGTAGCTCACAGCAATGTGGAAGCATACAATGAAAAAGACAAGGTTTTTGTAAAAACCACAGAGTCATGGAAAAAATGGAATTGGATGGATGTGAGCAAGTCAAGTGAATATATCAACGAAAAAGACAGCATAGATAGAATGCTAATTTTGCCTGTAGTCAATAAAACAATGGAAAGCAAGCCATTTGAATCCATATTGTTTATGCGGGATGAGATGGCAAACCTAGTATGGGGCGTAGAAAAAACCGTTCCTAATTATTTGGGTAAAGGTAAAGATGCTTATGAAGCTGCTAGAGATTATACAAGCTACCTACAAAGTATAAAACCTTTTGAAGAACCCGAATCAAGCACAGTAGAGTCTGCCGATTCTAGAATACTGAGCTACCAATTGGCATCAAACAATATCCCAGAAAACTGGATACCATTTAGTCCTGTGCATACAGGCAACAACAATAGAAGCATGCAATTACAAAGAGCATCTATGCCAAGGATACTCAAGCCCTACGCTACATCCTTAGTAAGGCCTGTTACCAGTTTGTTACGCAAAGGGTTGGAGGGCAGTCCAGTTCAGCCTTTATTCCTCAACGAGGAGGAGGTAACTAGGGCGGGGACAATTGTAGAAACGACCTACCAAAGAGCTAGATGGTACAATGGGGCTATTGTGTCTTGGGTGGGCAGAAGAAAAATGACTGGACGTGGAGAGGGCTCCAGTGGATTGACTTTTGATAATTTAACTTAATATCAGATATGCCGATAGGGAACTGTCGGTATATTTGTTTTATAAAATAAATACTATGAAACAACTATACTTTTTATTATTTGCTTGCATTTTGTTCAGCAGCAAAGCTAAGGCTCAAACACCCCAATACCATTGGATGAATCAGTTGGGAGGGGTAGATGATGATTTTGGAGGTTATATTGCAGTAGATGGTAAAGGAAATGTATATACAGCAACAAATATTTCATTGAATGCTTCTTTTAAACCTCGTAGTTCCAAAAAGTTTGATTTTATAAAAACAAAAACCGCCGCAACTAAAAATTTAGCTATTACAAAAGTAGATGCTGTTGGTAACTTAATCTGGGCAAAGCAAATAGAGAGTGTTTCTGGAGTTACAACAATTAGTGTAGACAAGAATAATAATCTTATACTTGGTGGAGTATATCTAAATACTGTAGATTTCGATCCAGGCAGTTCTGTTTTTAACCTAACCGCTAAAAATGGAGGTGATATTTTTATCCTAAAACTGGATGAAAATGGTGATTTTCTTTGGGCAGGAAGTATAGGAGGAAAAAATGGAGATTTTCCGTATTCTATTGTTACAGATAAAAATAATAACATCGCGCTTATTTGCCAGTTTAATGACACAATTGATGTAGATATGTCTTCAACAGGGGTTTACAATTTGGTAGCTTCATCAATTATGGAAAGAGCAGTATTAAAGTTAAGCGAGACGGGTAAGTTTCTTTGGGCGCATCATCTCAAAGATATCAATCCTAATAAATTAAGTTTTGATAGTAGTGGTAATTTATATAGTACTGGTTATTTTTTGGGAACCAAAGATTTCGATTTTGGTTCGGGTGTGTTTAATATGACAACTACTGGTGCGGCCGCTAGTGGAGATTGTTATGTGCTTAAGGAAGATACTGCTGGTAAATTCCTTTGGGCAAAATCCTTTGGAGAATTTATCAATAGAGATAATCCTACGTGCATATTTGTAGATATCAGCCAAAATGTAATAGTTGCTGGTAATTGCGGAGGTGGTAATAGTGATTTTGACCCTGGGCCTGGTGTTGTAAATTTGGTAGGAAATTCAGAATTTATTTTGAAGTTGAATAAGACAGGTGATTATGTTTGGGTAAAAGGAATTAATGGTGCATCCTTTGAATTTACAGGATTAGGTGTAGATGATTCAAATAATGTTTATTCAACAGGCTTCTTTAATTCTACCATAGATTTTGATCCAGGACCAAGTACATCATTTATTTCTACATTTTCTTCTACTGATGGATTTATTTTAAAATTGGATTCGAATGGAATATTTAATTTGGTTAGTCAATTAGTATCTACAAGTACATTGACTCCAAGTCAAGGTAGTTTCCATATAAATAGGAATGGAAATCTATATTTAGGAGGAATTTTTAGAGGTAAAGGAGACTTCGATCCAGGACTTGGCTCCAAAATTGATAGTTCGATGGGAATTTTAGATGTCTTCACTCTTAAGCTCAGTCGTTGCTTGCTTAATAATAGTATCAGTCTCAATGAGTGTAAGAATTTCAATTACGCAGGCTATCGCTTTGATTCTTCAGAAAAAGTAGATTTTTTGTTTAATAGCGTAGCGGGTTGTGATAGTGTGGTAACAGTAGATATGACCATTAAAAAAGTAAATGATTCCATTTCGGTTTCGGGTTCAATGGTTAGTGCAAAATCTACATCAGCTACAAGCTATCAATGGGTCAATTGTCCAAGCTACAGTCCAGTAATAGGAGCAACTACTTCTAGCTTTACTGCTACTAATTCCGGTTCCTATGCCTTAATCATCACTGAAAATGGTTGTACCGATACATCAGATTGTGTT
>JBDHYE010000215.1:0-3835 GCA_039811245.1 Chitinophagaceae bacterium
TAAAACCGGTAACAAGCAGCATTTCTATTATCGTCCTTGAAGTAGTTCTTCATTTCATATTGGTTTATAGTCAAAGTACAATGTGTCAATCTTGTTATTTTTTACTGTTAAAATTGTAGTGTGAATAGCATTAAATGTTCCATTGTGCCAAAACCTTACAAATTTGAAATCATTAATTCCATCTTTGTTGAAGTCCACAACTTCAATTTCAGGTGTCGTAATTTCAAAGTCTGTTTTTAGTTTTGTAGGTGTCAGTTTTCCGTTCACAAAGTCATATAAGACCCATAAATTAAAGTCAAACACGTTGTCTGCAAATTCTTTCTTTTGATTGTCGTAGAATAACACTCTGCTATTAACTTCATTTGCTGGATTATGCTTTAAAAGTACTAAGTAGATTGTCTGTAGACTGTCGTGTAGTCGAATTGTGCCAATGTAAGTGTCTTTATATGTTTGAATACTGTCATAAAATTCAATGTCTTTTGCATAGTCTTTAATTACTTCTTCAATTTTGGAATTAATTCCGTCTTTCAATTGAATTGTATTGTTTTTGTCTTCAATATTAAGCTCGTCTAAACGCAATGGTAGCTTCCTATCAATTGCCGATATTTTAAAATTACTAGTATGCTTGTGATTATCGTTATTGCTCACTTCATCTTTTTTCGATTTTCTGTTAGAGCAACCAAACAAAATTGTCAGTAAAAGTATTGCAGTTAATGTTCGCATTGTCGTCTTTTAAAAATTGCTTGTAACTCAAATATAAGGATTAAGCTTTCCCAAACGAGCCTTTTAAACAATAACAAAACCCCAACTACTATTTGTAATTGGGGTTTAAACAAGTTTATAAAACTAATTATTTTACAATAAACTTACCTCTCATAGAACCAGAGTGACCAGGGAAAGAGCATAAGAAATCGTAAGTACCTTTAGCAGGTGCTGTAAATTCGATTTCGGTAGTTTCACCACCACCAATGGTTTTAGTGTGTGCTACTACATCTTTTTCCATTTCTTTAGGGATATAATCGTTGTCTTTAGCTGCGATAGCTGCTTTAGCAAAAGCATCTAAATCTGTACCAGCAGCTAACAATACGAAGTTATGGCCCATTGCGGTTACAGGAGATTTACCGGTATGGTGCAAAGTTAATTTTACGGTTTGACCTTCTTTAACTTCAATCTCGCTGATATCATATTTCATATCATCGCCAGCGTTAAGGGTAATGGGACCCGCCTCTTCTACGATTTCGGCAGGAGCTTCTGCAGGTGCCGCTGCTTCTGTAGCAGGAGCCTCAGCAGCAGGGGTTGAAGAATCGCCACAAGAGGCAAACATAAAGGCTGAAGATGCAAAAATGATGAATACTTTTTTCATTTTTCTGTTTTTTTTATGGTTTAAAAATTAATTTTTATTTGTTTTTTCTTCTAATGTTATGGCTTTAGGAAATAAGATATTGTTTTCAATATGGATATGCAAATGTAAGTCATCTTCAAATTCTTTTAGCATAGAAAATGTAACTTTATAGGTATTGCAGGCATCGGCAGGTGGAGTATAGTCATTGGTAAGTTCTGCAATTTTTCTAAAACGCTCTCCCTCATGGTCATGCTCTTGCATCATCACCTGTATAGGATTTTGAACGGTGCCAAATGCCGCTTGTACTGGCGTAGCTGTACTCTGTGCCGCATAGAGCTTACGGATATGAGGGAAAAGAATCAGTTCTTCTTTTTTCATGTGTGCCGACAACTCTGAAGCCGATGCATTGAAGAGCTGCTCTACTTCTGCCAGCTCTGGATGACGCTCACCATGAACACGTACTATTTTATTAAGAAATGGGAGTATGTCAGGAATTTTATTTTGCACATAGCGATGATGTGTTTTCTCAACATAATCTGCCAAAAGGTCTAAGGGCCAAGCATTATAATCGATACCCGCAGCTTGATTCATGCTGGGCAATTCATTTAATTGTGCCACTAATGCATCGGTATCAATTTTCTTTTGTTCACAAGCTTGTGCTATGGTTCTATTGCCGTTACAACAAAAATCTATTTTGTGTTTCTTAAATAATGCAGCACTTCTATAATCTGCAGCTACGATATCGCCAATTATTGCGTCTTTTTCTATTTGCATGATTGAAAAATTTTTCAATTAATTTTAGGCAAAGGTATATTATTTTTATAATTCGGATAAAATTGTCCGAATAACTTTTGTTAATATTTATATCCTTAAAAGCTATTTAGCTTAAAGGGTCCACATCTATAACTATTTGAGCATTAGAAAAGGTTCTTTGGGCTAAGAGCTGCTGACTTTGGTGGTAAAGTTCTCTTTTTAAAGAGATACTCCAAGATTGATCTGAGGGGTGTTTTAACCACAGTTCAAAATGAAACAAGTTTTTAATCTTTGCCACAGCAGCAGCTACAGGACCTTGCAAATGCAATTTGGGGTACTGCTTAAAACGATCGGCAAAAGTTTGTGCCAAATCTAAAGCCTTAGATTCAGTTTTATGTCGGAAACTGATTTTAATTAACCTGCAATAGGGTGGATAATTAAACTCTTTTCGGTATTGTATTTCGTGAAGGTAAAAAGACTTTATATCGGCTTGTGCTATCCAGCTAAATAAAGGGTGCTGAAAATTATGCCCTTGGAGTATTACCAAAGCTTGATCATTACTACGCCCTGCTCTTCCGGCTAATTGGCACAATAATTGAAATGCTTTTTCGTGGACTCTAAAATCGGGGTAATGCATCAATGCATCAACATGCAATACCCCTACTAGTGCTATATGCGGAAAATCTAAACCTTTTACAAGCATCTGTGTACCTATCAGAATATCACAATGTTGGTGATTTAATTTATCCAGTATCGCTGCAATACTCGCCTTACCTCTGGTAGTATCGTAATCCATACGTAAGATACGAGCAGTGGGGAAAAGCCTTTTGGCTTCTTCTTCAATCTTCTGTGTACCATAAGATTTGCTTTGCATAGCAGCAGCACCACATTGCAAACATTGGTGCATAACGGGGTAGCGACTACTACAATAATGGCAATGCAACTTGTCTGTAGGCTTATGATAGGTCAAAGACACAGAACATTGTGCACAATAAGGCACCCAACCGCAATGCATACAGATTTGAAATGGACTATAACCTCTTTTATTCTGAAATAGGATAACCTGCTTATTATTTTTTAATGTTTGCTCAATCGCCTGAATTAAGTCCTCTTGAAAAATTGTAGAGTGTAAAGGTGTCCGTTTATCTGAGTTTTGATTATAGGGTAAAAACTGAATTTGAGGTAGCGGGAAATCATTATAGCGCTCACTCAATTTAACAAAAGCATATTTATTCTGTTGCACATTATAGAGGCTTTCTACAGAAGGTGTAGCAGAACCTAATACTACTTTAGCTTGATGGAAATGCGCTAATATTATTGCGGCATCGCGTGCATGGAATCGTGGTGCAGGGTCATGCTGCTTGTAAGAGTTTTCGTGTTCTTCATCTACCACAATCAAGCCAAGCTGGTTAAACGGCAACCATAATGCTGAGCGTGTACCTAGAATTACTTTATACTTTTTGAGTTTTACTTTTTCCCAAATTTCAATACGTTCATTTTGAGAAAATCTACTGTGGTAAACCCCCAGATCGGCACCAAAATATTGGGTCAATCGTTGTACGATTTGAGTGGTTAATGCTATTTCCGGCAGGAGAAATAAACATTGTTTGCCTTGACTGATGTATTGGTTGATGAGCTTAATATACAATAAGGTCTTGCCCGATCCGGTTAGGCCCTGAAGCAAGGCCACATCTTTACCTTTCAGAGCTGATTCTAATTGTTCAAAAGCCACTTGTTGTG
>JBDHYE010000216.1:0-3827 GCA_039811245.1 Chitinophagaceae bacterium
TGTATTAGAAGTATGCCAAACAGGGCCTTGTATGCTTAAAGGGAGCGATACAATCATCAACCATATTAAAAATAAATTGGGTATTGAAGAAGGTGAAACAACCCCCGATGGACTATTTACACTGAAAACTGCAGAATGCCTAGGTGCTTGTGGCTATGCCCCAATGCTCCAATTAGGTAAGTATTATAAAGAAAATTTAACCCCTGAAAAAGTAGATGCACTCATAGACGATTTACGTGCCGCTGCTCAAAATGCAAACTAATTTTTTATGAGTCAAAAAATGAAACCAGAAAGCTTGATGATGTCTTATGGCTATAAGCCAGAGCTGTCTGAAGGTGCCGTAAAATGCCCCATCTTCCAAACCTCTACTTTTGTATTTAAAAGTGCAGAAGAGGGTAAAGCTTTTTTTGAAGTAGCTTATGGCTTACGCCCTAAAAATCAAAATGAAGAAATGGGGCTAATCTATAGCCGTATCAATAATCCAGACCTTGAAATATTAGAAAATAGACTTTGCCTTTGGGACGAGGCAGAAGATTGTGCTGTGTTTGAAAGTGGCATGGCCGCCATTACTACAGTATTGCTAGAGTTTCTCAAACCCGGCGATACCGTACTAATTAGTAGCCCCCTTTATGGTGGTACCGACCATTTTATTAAAAAAGTACTCCCTCAATTTGGCATCAATAGTCTTACATTCCCAATTGGAGCTACTAATGATGAAATCATAAACCTTGTGCAACAATCTGGTTTAGCACATACGTTAAAACTTGTGTATATTGAAACACCAGCAAACCCTACCAACACGCTTGTAGATATTGAAGCTTCAAAAAAAGTGGCTAAGCACTTTTCAAGTGATGATAAACCTGTTTATCTAGCCGTTGATAATACCTATATGGGACCTTTATGGCAACACCCTATTAAGCACGGTGCAGACCTAGTGCTTTACTCTGCTACTAAATATATAGGTGGGCATAGCGATGTAATAGCAGGTGCATGCCTAGGTTCTAAAAGCCTTATGGCTAGAGTTAAAGCCTTAAGAACATTTTTAGGTAATATGGCAAGTCCTAATACGGGTTGGCTATTGCTCAGAAGTCTTGAAACACTTAAAGTGCGCATGGACTGCCAAGCTAAAAATGCTGAAAAAATTGCAGCATATTTAAGCACTCACCCTAAAGTAGAAAAAGTATATTATTTAGGTCAGATAAATGACCCCGAACAAATAGCCATCAGAGATAAACAATGCCAAGGCTATGGTGCAATGATATCTTTTGATGTAAAAGGTGATGAAGCAGCAGCATTCCGCTGTTTAAATGCTTTGAAACTGATTAAACTGGCTGTAAGCTTAGGCAGTACCGAAAGTCTTGCTGAGCATCCAGCCACGATGACACACGTAGATGTAAACCCCGAACTTAGACAAGCTATGTCTATCACCGAAAAAATGATAAGATTGTCTGTAGGGGTAGAATATTATGAAGATATCATAAGCGATATCACACAAGCATTAGAAAAAGTTTAGTACTAACAGTACAAAAACAGAATAGATATAAATTGAGAAGTTCTTTAATCATTGGTATCCTTTTTTTGAGCCTAGGTTTACAACCCCTAAAAGCTCAAAATAAAGATAGTGTACACTTAAGCCAAGCTGTAGTACTGCTAAATAAAGCACTTATCGTAAACGATAAAAAAGTCTTGAAAAGCCTACTACACCCACGCTTGAGTTATGCACATTCCAATGGCTGGGTGGAGCATAAAAAAGAGCTCCTCTCAAACTTAAATAATGAGGTGATACAATATAAAAACATTGAACTTAAAAGCCTCACTATACAAGTAGAAAATAATATAGGAATGGTACAAGCTAAAGGGATATATACGGTACGATGGAAAGGAACTATTACACCTTATAAGCTTAAAACAATCCAAATTTGGAATAAAAAAAGAAATAAATGGCAGTTGGTGAGCCGACAAAGCGAAGCCTATACTGACTAAAAAAGATAAAAAAATTGCTTTTAAAATAATAAAGCTTTGATATGAAATTATTATTAGAAAATGCACATATTGAAGGCATACGCTACTATGAAGCCTACCGTAAAAGCGGTGGTTATACTGCGCTCGAAAAAGCCCTAAAAATGACCCCCGATGAGATTGTAGAAGAGGTTAAGAAGAGTGGCTTAAGAGGTAGAGGTGGCGCTGGTTTCCCTACAGGTATGAAATGGAGTTTCCTAGCTAAGCCCGAAGGAGTACCCAGACACTTAGTGGTCAATGCCGATGAGTCTGAGCCCGGTACTTTTAAAGACCGATACCTTATGGAGTTCCTTCCGCATCTATTTATCGAAGGCGTTATCATATCCTCATTTGCATTAGGTAGTAACACTTCTTATATTTATATCAGAGGTGAGTACGCTTGGATCCCCGATATTTTAGAAGAAGCAATTGCAGAAGCTAAAAATAATGGCTGGTTAGGTAAAAATATTAAAGGCTCTGGTTTTGACTGCGAGATATATGTACAACGAGGTGCCGGCGCTTATATCTGTGGAGAAGAAACAGCACTTATCGAAAGCCTTGAAGGGAAAAGAGGAAACCCTAGAATTAAACCCCCTTTCCCTGCGGTACAAGGGCTCTGGATGCGCCCAACGGTAGTAAACAATGTTGAAACTATTGCTACTGTAGTGCCAATCATCAATCTAGGCGGTGAGGCTTATGGTAAAATAGGCGTAGGTCGTTCTACAGGTACTAAATTGATTTCGGCTTGTGGCAACTTAAACCGCCCGGGCGTTTATGAGATACCCTTTGACTTAAGTGTTGAAGAGTTTATATTCGGTGATGATTGGTGTCAAGGTATTCCGAATCAAAAAAGATTGAAAGCCTGCATTCCCGGAGGATCTTCTGTGCCCATATTGCCTGCAAACCTTTTATTAAAAACAGCCAAAGGTGAAACCAGATTGATGAACTATGAAAGTTTATCTGATGGTGGTTTTGCTACGGGTACAATGCTCGGTTCTGGTGGTTTTATCGTGCTTGATGAAGATCAATGCGTAGTACGCCACACGTATTCATTGGCTCGTTTCTACAAACACGAAAGCTGTGGACAATGTAGCCCTTGTAGAGAAGGTACAGGCTGGATGTATAAAATACTTAAAAATTTAGAATACGGAAAAGGTAAAATGGCAGATATCGATTTGCTTTGGGATGTACAAAGACGTATTGAAGGTAATACCATTTGTCCTCTTGGCGATGCTGCGGCATGGCCGGTAGCCGCTGCGATTAGACATTTTAGAGATGAGTTTGAATGGCATGTACAGCATCCTGAAGAAAGCCAAAAGCGTAATTTCGGTTTAGCTCATTATGCAGATCCATTACCCTTAGTAGAAGCCTAACCTAACATATTTTTTAAAGATAAAGAATAGATTTATAACAGCTCTTTTACCCAATAAAGAGTTTTAAAAGATAATAAAATGAGCGATAATATCAAAGTAACCATAGACGGTATTACGGTCGAAGTGCCAATAGGAACAAGCATTTTAGAAGCGGCACGCAAAATAGGCGGTGATGTTGCACCACCTACCATGTGTTATTATAGCCATCTTAAAAATAGCGGCGGTAAATGCAGATCTTGTTTGGTAGAGGTAAGCAAAGGTTCTGAAAAAGACCCAAGACCTATGCCTAAACTCGTAGCCAGTTGCCGTACCGGAGTAATGGACGGTATGGAAGTTAAAAGTATCACTAGTGATAAAGCCCGTGATGCCCGTATTGGTGTAACCGAATTTTTATTGATTAACCACCCCTTAGATTGCCCCGTATGCGATCAAGCAGGCGAATGTCATCTGCAAGAT
>JBDHYE010000217.1:0-3809 GCA_039811245.1 Chitinophagaceae bacterium
CCTTCCTGAATGGCTTGGCTGAAAACAGAGCGTACAGTTACCCAGTTATTGATCGCCGTCCTTTCAGATACTTCCCTTGTGGAAATCAGGTGCGCTTTAAATCGTTTAAGGACATTCTGGGTTAATTCTGCAAAGGGAATGTCGCTTTTGAGAAAATCCTTTAAGTGCTTTACGTTTGATTTTTCGGAATTCCAGCGATTAAACTTTCCGTCCTCTTTCAAACGCTGGATATACAAATCAGCCTACTTAAAAACGGTATCTCCTGATTTCGGTTTGATCTTCTGCCTTACGGATTTTGCCGAAACCACCGGCTTCAAAGTTTCCTCTTCCAGTGATTTTTCGGTAGCTTCTGCCACCTTTTTGATAAGGTAATTATTCAGCCGTTCAGAATTAGGATGGGATTTGCGGACACGCTGACTTGCCTTATCCCAATACTTTTCAAGAATACTGTATTCAAGATATATGTAAGAGGACTTGCGATCTTTAGTAATACGGAGTGCAAGAGGGTAAGTGTTGTCTTTTTTTGCTTCTTTGCGAAGAACAACCTTGATAAATGCCATTGTTGTAGGGATTTTTTACTACAACAATACTACAACATTTTGACGATTTCCCCAAATCCATACAGAGAAATGTTTTTATAAAATGCTGTAAATAAGCGTTCTAAAACTGTATTAAACTGTATTGATAGTAAAATAATTAGACTTAGGATCTAGTGCTGAGAGGCATGGGGGTTCGAGTCCCTCCACCCGCACTGCATAACTTGAACAAGCTTGTTCAAGTTTCTAAAAAAAAACACCTTTTTGAACTAGTTCAAAAAGGTGTTTTTTTATCCTTTATGCGCACTCTGGCTATCCTCTTCATCAGGTATTTTGCGCTCTACAGTTATCTTACATTCACTTACCAAAGCAGCAAAAGCCCCAACAGCTGCTAATAATGGCGCTAGTACTAAACCCACCAAACCAAAATTAACCGGAAAACTCATTAACTCTTTATCCTGCTTATCGGATATTGTAATTTTAGTAACATTACCTTCTTTAATCAGGTCTTTTACTTTCTGAACAATCTGTTCTCCATTGATTTGGAAACTTTCTTTGTAAGCCATAAACTTTTTTTTGGCGGGTTAAGAGATAAATTTCTTTTTTTCTTCTAAGATACTCCAAGTAGTATCTTGAGCAACGATGGTATTCTGTAAGAGCCCTAAACCTTCTATTTCTAAAGTTACTTCATCACCTGCTTTAAGCCATTGTACTTTATAATTAGGATCATTAAGCAAGCCTGTGCCATTTAGCTCTAAAAAACAACCTGTACCTACAGTACCACTGCCTATCACATCGCCGGGCAGAATATCGGCACCATAAGCACAACGCTCTATTATCTCGGCAAATGTCCAATCCATATCGCCCATATTCCCTTCGCTCACTTGTACTCCATTTACTTTACAGGTCATTTTTAGATTGTAATTATTACCAGTATGCTTTGGTTTAGCAGGTATTTTAAAGGCTTCTAATTCATCTGGAGTTACCAGCATTGGCCCAATAACGGTGCTAAAGTCTTTACCTTTTGCAGGGCCAAGATTGAGTAGCATTTCTTCCATTTGAAGTGTACGTGCACTCATATCGTTCATGATCATATAGCCGGCTATATAGTCATCGGCTTCGTGAGCTTTGATGTTGCGCCCTTTTTTACCTATTACAATAGCAACTTCCAATTCAAAATCCAGCTTCTGGAAATGGTCAGGCATGCATACTATTGCTCCTGGACCTTGAATAGCATTATGGTTTGTAAAATAGAAAATGGGGTAATGGTCAAACTCTGCTATCATATCTACCTTACGATTGCGCCTTGCAGCTGCCACGTGCTGTCTAAAGGCGTAACCATCTCTACAAGAACTAGGCTCTGGCACTGGTGCCAAAAGCTCAACAGCACCAAATGATGCTTGCGCAGTATAACTTTTAGTATTGTTTTTAATCGCTGTTTCTATACTTTTAAGTAGAGTGCTATTTTGCTCCCATTGTGCTAAGAACCCTTTCATAGTTTGTGGTAATTGAGGGTCTAATAAATGAGTATCAAAAAGTTGTTCATTCAGCAATAAAGCTAATTGGTCTTGTTGGTCTTTTTTATAACTTACAAGTTTCATGTTTTTATTATTTATTTTTCTTGAGTATTACAATAGAAAGCAAAGGTATCAAAAATATTTTTTGAGTATAGGCTACAAATAGAAACAGCCTTCGAAACATTTCGAAGGCTGTCAAAATTATAAATTGCAATTATTATTTAGCGATAGAAACACGCTGAGTAATAGTGCCATTATCTGTAGAGATTTTTACTACATAGATACCAGAAGCTAAATCTGTTACCTTAGTAGCTACATCATAAGTACCAGGAGTTAAATCTGAGCTTTGGATGTTTTTAACCACTTTACCAAGCATATCTACTAATTGTACATTTACATTAGAAGCGTGATCTAAACTGAAACGAGTATTTAATACTTCAGAGGCAGGGTTAGGATATACATCGATACCGCTTACACCAGCTGCTTTTTCAGTAATAGATTGTTTAGTAACTGTAACATTATTGGTGTTTAATACTGACTCATCATCACCATTAATTAAAAGAACAATAGCTTTTAATTTATTGATATTCCAAGTAGAAGGCACTGTAATAGCAGGGAAAGTATATGAATATTTAGTACCAGCAGTCATCGTAGCAGGTAAAGTACCTACACCACCAGTTACACTAGGATAAATACCTCTTGCAACGAAATCATATTTCATAATGCTAGCAGGAACCGTAGAAGGAAGTGTTACAAAGTTAAACTCTGCATTACCCATTGGGCCAGCACCACCACCACTATATGCATTCTTTTGAGCATATCCAGAAGCTGTACCAGATACACGGTCTTCAGTAACTACTAAAGCTAATTTATAATTCGCTTTTGTATTTACACTTGGGGTAACATCTGCTTTGATCGTAAATGAAGTACCAGAAATCGTAGAAGTAACAGCAATTTCAGCAACACCAAATTTTGGATCTTCTGAAGAATAATAGCTAAATGCAGTGCTAGGATCATCACTTATACGACGGTCAACAGCCATACCTGGATAGCCACCATAGAAATTACTGCTCATATAAGCATCATAAGCAGCAACAGTCATAGGGTCACTATTATGAACAGCAACAACACTTACATCGGTAGGGTAAGCCTTGTGGATAGAATCCATATAGATAGCACCTCTTGGGCACCATTGACACCATGTACCTGTACCTTCTTCATATAATACTACTTTATTAGGTTTAGTAGTGTATCCTGAAACATAAGTGCTTCCTGAATCGTTAGTAGGAGTAGCATCACCAGTTAGTTCAACCCATACTTTAACATCTGCACCTGCAGCAGGGAAGGTAGGAGGAGTAGTAAAGGTAAATGTAGTAGAACCTAAAGACAAAATAGGACTGGCTGGAGTAATGGTTTGAGAAACAGGAGCACCTGCACCTACTTTATAATAGGCCTTAAATGAAGTTACAGCACCTGTACCATTGTTAACAACTACGCCACCTAGACCAGAAATTGAAGCTCCACTAGTACCATAAGATTGAGAAGAACCTGAAGCTGGTGTAATTGTAGTTAATTGTAAATCTGTTAAAGCAGGTACAACATCTGTATTGATATTATCTAAACTTACAACACCTGCATTGGTACCTACACTACGGAAAGCCACTTTTACCGTTTGACCATTAAAGGCAGCAAGACTATAGCGTCTTTTAGATAAGGTAGCCGATGATGGAGTAGTAGTAACTAGTTTAGTAGTAAA
>JBDHYE010000218.1:0-3796 GCA_039811245.1 Chitinophagaceae bacterium
TTTTAATAAATTATAATCCTAAAATATTTTAATAGAGCCAGCAATAATCTTCATAAAGCTATTATATTCGCAAAGCAGAAAAACGTTTTAAGAGAATTCATGAAATCTTCAATCCCATTTTTAAAACCCAATGACCTTATAGGGATCTGTTGTCCATCTGGTTATGTAGCCTATGAGCGTGTAAGTTATGCACAAAAAGTATTAAAAGATTGGGGTTATGAAGTGCTCTTAGGGCATACCTTGGGCAATGCCTACCATTATTTTTCTGGCGATGATGCCACAAGGGCACAAGATCTTCAAATGATGTTGGATCATCCAGACATTAAGGCAATTATCATGGGTAGAGGTGGTTATGGTTTGAGTAGGATTATTGACCAGCTTGATTTTTCGCGTTTTAGTATGCAGCCTAAATGGATATGCGGTTTTAGCGATATTACTGTATTGCACAGCCATATTCAGGCACAATATGCATTACCCACCTTACATAGTGTAATGTGTGGCGCTTTTAGTCCTGAAACTGAATTTGAAAATTATATTTATAGTTTTAAAGCAGCCTTAGCTGGTGAAACCTTATTTTACCAATGGCAGCCTCAATCTTATAATAGATTAGGCTATGCAGAAGCTGAAGTAGTGGGGGGCAACTTGGCAATCTTGAGCCACTTAACCGGTTCTGTATCTCAAATAAATACAGACGGAAAAATTCTGTTTATTGAAGATATTGGTGAGCATCTTTATCAAATAGATAGAATGTTGCTCAACTTAAAACGTTCTGGTCAATTAGCGCATCTTGCTGGATTGATGATTGGCAATTTTTCTGATGTTCAAGATACTGAAAGACCCTTTGGTCAAAGCCTAGAAGCACTTATTTTAGATAAGGTGGCTGCTTATAATTATCCTGTAGCTTTTGGTTTTGCATGTGGGCACGAAAAAGTGAACTACAGCCTCTTTTTAGGCATGCCTTCAAGCTTAGAAATAAGCCAAGAAAAAGTATGTTTGCACAATGGTAGGGCACCGTACCCAAAAGAATTTTTAATTTAAAAGAATAAAATAAATAATTTATGAGTAACAAATTAGGGAACTATGTATTAGGTCAATGGATTTATGGTCAGGGAGAAGGTCAGCAGCTTTATGATGCTGTAAATGGAGCCGTAATTGCAAGTGCTGATACCAAAGGTTTAGATTTTGAAGCCATATTGCATTATGCCCGCACAGTTGGTAATCCCGCATTACGCAAAATGACCTTTCAAGAGCGTGGTTTAATGCTAAAGGCATTGGCATTACATTTACAAAAACACTTAGATACATTTTATGCATTAAGTTACAAAACTGGTGCTACAAAAGCCGATAGCTGGGTAGATATTGAAGGCGGTATCGGCAATCTTTTTGCTAATGCTTCACTAAGAAGAAAATTTCCCGATACCAGTTTTTGTATAGATGGCGAAGGACATTCGCTAAGTAGAAAAGGTTCTTTTATGGGGCAACACTTGTTGATTCCAAAAGAGGGTGTAGCTATACATATCAATGCATTTAACTTCCCAGTATGGGGTATGTTAGAAAAAATAGCAGTAAACCTATTGGCAGGTGTACCAGCAGTAGTAAAACCTGCTACACTTACTTCTTTTCTCACCGAAGCGGTAGTTAGAGAAATCATCAACTCTGGTATATTACCACAAGGGGCATTACAATTAGTATGTGGTTCTGCTGGTAATATGTTAGATTATGTACAATCGCAAGATGTAGTAACCTTTACAGGTTCTGCGCATACTGGTTTAATGTTAAAATCTAGTAAGAAAATATTAGAAGAATCGGTGCCCTTTAATATGGAGGCAGATTCATTAAACTGTATCGTACTAGGAGAAGATGTACTACCCGATATGCCTGAATGGGATATTTTTATCAAAGAAGTAAGAAAAGAAATAACCACAAAGGCAGGACAAAAATGTACTGCTGTAAGAAGAATTTTAGTTCCCGAAAAACAAATTGATGCTGTACAAGATGCCTTGTCAAGCGCTTTAAACCAAACTACAATTGGTAATCCGCTCAATGAAAAAGTACGTATGGGTTCATTAGCGGGTAAAGCTCAGTTAAACGAAGTGAAAACACAAGTTGAAAAACTTTTAGCTTGTTCTCAATTGGTGTATGGCTCATTAGATAGTGTTGCATTAGTTGATGCCGATGCTCAATTAGGTGCATTTATGAGTCCATTGATTTTAAGAAATGATCGCCCTTTTACAGCATTATTAAGCCATGAGGTAGAAGCTTTTGGTCCTGTATCCACATTAATGCCTTATAGCTCACTTGATGAGGCTATTGATTTGTCAAAACTTGGCAAAGGCTCATTGTGTAGCTCTATTGTAACCCATAGCCCAAGTATTGCTACGCATTATGTATTAGGTGCAGGAATGTATCATGGTAGAGTATTGGTGTTAAACAGAGATTGTGCTAAAGAAAGCACAGGACATGGTTCTCCATTGCCCTTGTTGGTTCATGGCGGACCGGGTAGAGCAGGCGGAGGAGAAGAGATGGGCGGTATAAGAGGAGTGAAGCATTATATGCAACGTGTGGCTGTACAAGGGCACCCAACAATGATAAGTGCAATAAGTCAACAATACCAACAAGGGGCTCAAGGATTTACAGATGGCATTCATCCTTTTAAAAAGACTTTTGACGAGTTAAAAATAGGCGACCAACTCTTAACCGATAAACGGACGATTAGCGCTGATGATATTGATAAATTTGCCGATTTAAGTGGCGACCATTTTTATGCACATTTAAAAGATACCAATTTTGAAGGTACCATGTTTACACATCAAGTAGCACATGGTTATTTTATCATGAGTGTTGCTGCAGGCTTGTTTGTAGATAGTTATAGTATCAATCCGGTATTACTCAATTATGGTATTGATGAGCTGCGCTTTACTAAACCTGTTTATCCCGGCACTAATGTACAGGTGCGATTTACTTGTAAAGAAAAAATTAGTCAAGAGCAAAAAGACGAAAACGATATCCCTAAAGGCATTGTAAAATGGTTGGTAGAGATATTAGATGAAACAGATGAACCATTAGTGGGAATTGCTACTATCCTTACTATGGTAAGAAAATAATTTAGTAAATAGTAAGCTGTTTTTATACGGCATAATTTGACATAATAAAATAAGGAGGCAAAATAAATTTTGCCTCCTCTATGATGAACAAAAACTTTATTATTTAACCCTACTTTCTTGAGCGAGTAATACAAAAAAATGGTATAACTCTTCTAGTGTTGTACCATTGCTTTTTTAGGTTAAACAAAATTATGTTTTAGTGTTTTTTATGAATCATATACCGATACATTTTTGTGCTGCTCCAAACCAAAAGCTTCCATTTTATTGAAGAAAAGATAATGTCTTTTGCTAATGGAAGAAGAATTTTTTTTTGTGACTTTGCAATAATCTTTTTATTAAAATATTGGATGATAAACTTAGGTATTGTAGTACCTAAACCTAAAGTATTAACTGCTTGAAGTAGATTAGAGAATAACGGATTAGTAGCGGATTGAGCACTTTCTGTATTTTGATTATTTTCAAACTCCTCAGCCAATTGTCTTTGTTTTTCTTGTAGTGCAGCTCTTTCTTGATTTAATGCATTTAAAGAGTTGAGTTTTCTAATATAAAAAGCCATAGGGTATGCTATCTTTAAGGGTTTTGTATATCTGGGTCTTTCTCGGTAAGCACTTTGATAAATAAATTTCCTAATCCAGTAAGGATCTTTTTTCTTAAAGAGAAAAGGATTAAGAAAAATATAAAGAAGAGTATTG
>JBDHYE010000219.1:0-3767 GCA_039811245.1 Chitinophagaceae bacterium
TTTTTACCCTATTTTTTATTTTATAATACTCTAAAACGCTTGCTCAGTATGGGGTTTAATGGGTTTTTGGGGTGAAATCTTTTTATTTCTAATTTTACCTCTAGTATTTAATTAATAAAAATGGCTTTATTAATAACACAAAGAGAACTGACAGGAATCATTTTCTAAACAATATTTATATCCTAATCTTGCAAGATGAAAGAGCAGCTTATACAAAAGTATAATGTACAAGGTCCACGTTATACCTCCTACCCTACTGTACCTTTTTGGGATAATATCAACATACCTGAAAGCGTATGGCAAGAAAGTGTGTTGCAAGCTTATCAAGAATCCAACGCAAAAGAAGGAATAAGCATCTATATCCATTTACCTTTTTGTGAACAATTATGCACCTTTTGTGCTTGCCATAAAAGAATTACCAAACAACACTCAAATGAAAAACCTTATATAGATACGCTGCTAAAAGAATGGGGTTTATATTTAAAACTATTTCAAAAAACAAACATAAAACCCCGATTAAAAGAGTTACATTTAGGTGGTGGTACTCCTACTTTCTTTTCGGTAGAGCATTTAAAGTATTTATTGGAACAAATATTTGCAAGTGTAAGCATCGATGCCCAAGCAGAATTTAGTTTTGAAGGACACCCTAATAATACTCAATTAGAACACCTACAAATGTTGTACAATTTAGGATTTAGAAGAGTTAGTTTTGGAGTGCAGGATTATGATGAAACGGTACAAAAAGCAATACATAGAATACAACCTTATGCTCATGTAGCTCGCGTAACACAATGGGCAAGAGATATAGGATATAAAAGTATAAGCCATGATTTGATTTATGGATTACCCTTTCAGACTTGGGATAAGATGGAGGCTACAATTCAAAAAACGATTCAGTTAAAGCCCGATAGAATAGCCTTCTACTCTTATGCTCATGTACCTTGGATAAAAGGTGTAGGACAAAGAGGTTTTTCGGAAGCCGACTTGCCAATGGGTGCTGAGAAAAGAATGCTGTATGAACTTGGGAAAAAGTTATTTCATCAAGCGGGTTATGACGAAATAGGCATGGATCATTTTTCATTGCAGAGCGACGACTTATATAAATCCCAAAAACAAGGTACTCTACATCGAAATTTTATGGGTTATACTTCAGGAAAAACACAGTTAATGATAGGTTTAGGTATGTCTGCCATATCAGACAGCTGGTATGCTTTTGCACAGAATGAAAAAAATTTAGAAGCTTATCAAGAGCGTGTTGCAGAAGGAGTACTCCCGATTGTAAAAGGGCATTTGTTAAACAGTGAAGACTTATTTATTCGCAAACAAATATTACAACTAATGTGTCAGCTTGAAAGCCACTGGGAGGCACATGAATTTCCGGAATTAATACTTGATGTCAAAAAACGCCTTCAAGAGCTAGCTGATGATGGCTTGGTAGAGATTCAAGAAAATGGTCTAAAAATTCCAGAATCGGCCAAAGCGTTTGTAAGGAATATTGCAATGGCTTTTGATCAAAGACTTTATAAAAATGCACCTGATACTCCTATTTTTTCATCAACCATTTAAATGAACAGCAGCGCATCTTCTATGCTCAATGATAAAGCTCCATTATTTCTTTTCTAGTTCTTTGGCTTGCTCCCAGTAGTCATCCATTTCTAAAAGGCTCATTGATTCTAAACTTTTATTTAAAGATTTAGCTTTTTGTTCTAAATATTGAAAACGACGTATAAATTTTTGATTGCAGGATTCTAATGCCTTTTCTGGATCCACTTTTGCAAAGCGAGCATAGTTAATAAGAGCAAAGAATAAATCACCCATTTCTTCTTCTACCGCCCCTTGTGACTTATGTTCTAAGGCTTCCTCTAATTCTCTAAACTCTTCCAGTACTTTAGCTTTTACCTGGTTTATGTTTTCCCATTCAAAGCCTACTTGTTTTGCTTTCTCTTGTATTCTTAAAGCTTTAATTAATGCAGGCAAACCCTTGGGAACACCTTCTAAAACCGAAGCTTTACCCTCTTTTAATTTTAATTGTTCCCAGTTTTTCTTTACGGCATCTTCATGCTCTAGCTGTAGATTACTGTATATATGAGGATGTCTGAAAACTAATTTATCACATACATTTTGAATAACATCACCAAACGTGAATTGGTTTTCTTCAGTAGCTATTTTAGCATAAAAAAGCAGGTGCAATAATACATCGCCTAATTCTTCTTTGATAGCATTCCAATTTTGTTGATCTATAGCATCTGTCAACTCATATAACTCTTCAATGCTTTGTGGTCTTAAACTCTGAAGGGTTTGTTTTTTATCCCATGGGCATTTTTCTCTTAACTCATTAAGAATTGTGATTAAGCGCTCTAAGGAGTTAGCATAATTAGATAGTGTAGTAATTGAGGGCATTTTATGATGATTTAAAAATTAAAGTAAACAGTAGTTGCACCATAGCCAAAGTTTGGGTGGTAATTATTATCTATTTGGCTTACTTGGGGATAGGAATTCAGATGTTTTAAAACTGCGTTTCGTAATACCCCATTGCCAATGCCATGTATGATCACAATTTTAGAATGTTGGTGCTGAATGGACTGTATTATGAAAGTTTCTAATTGTTCTAATTGAAATTTTAGAATTGCATCATTTGACCAATGTTGTGCTTGAGGGTTGAGTATTTCGATATGCAAATCGATTTCGGTTGGAAGTGGTTTATGTTGGTGAATGCTTGATGCCTGTGTTTTAATTTGACGCGTTTTAGGGTTCCAATCAAATGGTATTGCTTCTGTCTTTGTTGTTGTGGCTAAATCTGTAATGAGCGGCAGTTCGAGTATGGGTTTTAAGCGTTGTTCAGTACTTTGAAGAAACTTATTAAGTCTAGAATTTTTAAGTTTAATTTGTTCTTGTTTTTGGATTTTAAGATTAAAATCATCGCAACTAAGTTGCCATTCAAAATGTATATTGTCTAATAAATCATTCCAAGTTATTTCAAACAATAGCTGTAAGGAATTCGGTTTTAGTTGCGCCTGATGGCTGGTACTTAAAGTATTATTTTTATAAATCTTGACTTGAAATTGGAACTCAAAAGAAGCATTATTTACGAGTACTACTTCATAGTTTTGCGTTTGCCAATCTGAAGCGTTAAGCGGTTTGTGAGCATGTATAAAACTCAAAAACAAGCCTTTATCCTTTACGAAGTGTATTGTTTTAAGGTACTCTTTTTGTTGGTTTAGATTGTTTTGAAATGGCTTATCTTTCTGTGTAAACCAATGCAAATAAGGGTGTTCAATTTCATCTTTATGTATTGGAAACTGAGAATGTTTAATTTGTATTTCAAACATTAACTCACTGATAATGTTTACCACTTTACCTTCTTCGCCAGTTTTTTTAATTCTTATAGGGTCTCCAATTGAAAATTTCATTTCGTAAAATTAAATGAAAACTATGGTTTAAATAAGAAATAAGCTAGACGTAAGTAACATTTTCATATTTTACAAGTATCCCAAAAATTGAATAACTCAAAAAGGTAAAAGATTGCTGTATTTTTGCAGGTATGGATACAAGGATTGGTACAGATATTGCAATAGCGGTACAGTTGTTAAAGGAAAATGAGATCGTAGCACTACCTACAGAAACCGTATATGGTTTAGCAGGTAATGCGCTGCAAGAAGATGCACTGCTTAAAATATTTGAAGCAAAAAATCGCCCACATTTCAATCCTTTAATTGCTCATTGTGCCAGCTGGGAGCAAGCACAAAGTTATATAGAAGAGGTACCCA
>JBDHYE010000220.1:0-3753 GCA_039811245.1 Chitinophagaceae bacterium
ATGTGGTAATTTCTCGGACTGTCTCTCCTGCGCCAACACCGCCAACAAAAGAAACAGGTAAGAATATTGGAAAGGACTTTTTAAATGGATGAAAGATACCATGCTGCATCAAGAAAATAATATTAGTCCGGAAGACCTTGACCTGATTAAAATATTTGACACCGCCGATGAAGTAGTAGCATACATAAAAAATTTCTATACAAACAATTTATTACAACCTAATTTCTAAATAAACACGAACACAGCACTACTACAATGACGATCCTACGCTTTGAAGATTCACTGTATCAATATGCTAGCCGCATGAGTAGTGAGGAAACAGCTATATTAAAAGCATTAGAAAGAGACACCTATTTAAAAGTATTAAAACCAGTAATGCTCTCTGGTCATTTACAAGGTTTACTCTTACAAATGCTCTGCAGTTTAACAAAGGCACGTAGAGTATTAGAAATAGGAACATTTACAGGCTACTCGGCAATATGTTTAGCACAAGGAGTACTTGAAGATGGTTTAGTGCATACGATTGAGATAGACGAAGAATTATTTGAAGATGCTAAAGAACGATTTGAAAACTCCCCTCTTGCAGATAAAATTATTGCACATTTAGGCAATGCTGCCGAAATTATCCCACAAATAAACGAACTTTGGGACTTGGTTTTTATAGATGCAGACAAAACCAATTATGCTTTGTACTATGACCTTTGTATGCCTCAACTCAATAGTGGAGGACTTATAATTGTAGATAATGTATTGTTTGAAGGAAGGGTGTTAAACCCTGTAGAACAGCAAGGCAAAAATGAAAAAGCCTTACATCTTTTTAACCAAAAAATAAAACAAGATACCCGAGTAGAAGTACTAATGCTCCCCATAAGAGACGGTATCTCATTAATAAGAAAAAAATAAAATAGACTGAGTGAAGATGAACATCAACTGGAACAAAATAGGGCTCTGTTGTTATGCCCTAATCTTAAGCCTTAACAGCAATGCTCAAAACGGCAGTTTTGATCAAAAAGCACAAAAATATATTCAGCAATACGCCTCTTGGGCTGTTGAAGAACAGCGCCGTGTAGGCATTCCGGCATCTATTACCTTAGCACAAGGCATTTACGAAACCGGTGCCGGAGAAAGCGAATTAGCTAAAAATGCAAATAACCATTTTGGAATAAAATGTAAAAAAGAATGGAAAGGACAAAGCTACGCCTATACAGACGATGCACCTAATGAATGTTTTAGAAAATACAACTCTGCAAAAGAATCCTACTTAGACCACTCAGACTATCTTAAAAACTCTAAACGTTATGCAGAGCTCTGGGACTATAAAGTAACCAATTATCATGCTTGGGCTCACGGATTAAAAAAATGTGGTTATGCTACTAACCCCGCTTATGCTAAAAAACTTATTAAAATGATTGAAGATTATAACCTTCAACAATTTACTTTGGCAGCACTCCAAACTAATGATGAAATTATTCCTAGTGTCAATAATATTGTACAAGATGAAGTTAAAAATACAAACATCAACTCAGCAGCAACTATTACAACACCATTGACACAAACAGCAACAAGCAACCAAAATGATAAAAGCACAATAATAGACAAAGGCGATGGCACTTTTCTGATTAATAATATTAAAGCTATTAAAGGATTAAAAGGACAAAGTCTTTTAGAAACGGCGCTAAAGTATAATATTCGTTATGAAAGACTTTTAGAAATTAATGATCTACCCGATGCGCCACTTAGTAAGGATATGTATATTTTTCTATCACAAAAAAGTTTAAAAGGGGCACACGAAACCCATATCGTTCAAGAAGGAGAAAGCATTGAAACCATTGCCCATAAAGAGGGTATGAGCACTAAACAATTAAGAGTCTATAATTATTTAGCCCTCAATGAGCAAGTACCAGCAGGTACTACATTATACCTTCAAAAAATGGCTTTACAAAAACCTCAAACTATTGTTGCTAAAAACATCAATACGAACAATAGCACGACCAATAATGCAACAGCTACATATAAAGTTAATAACCCTAACACATTTGCTAAAGAAGAGGATTATATCCAAACTCAAAAAATAAGCAGTAATGCAGAAGCTGCTAAAGAGAGTGAAATTGAAATCGGTTATGGTGCAGAACGCCCTAAAGCCATAATGAATACACAAACAAGTACTACACAAACAATACCACAAACGACTCCACAAGCCCAAAATGGCACTCAACAAACAACCACTACTGAAATTTCTAATACTAACATAAAAGAAGAAAGTTCAAAAAATATAAATACGACTCCTCAAAAACCCAAAGATGAAATCACACTGCTTAAAGAGCGCTTAGATAGAGCCGTATATGGTAATACTTCTAGCAATATAAAAGTTAGTAACGAAAATGTACAAGAACCTTCTTCTACATTTAATAATAACATTCAAAATAGTACTACACCACAATACCACACCGTAAAAAAAGGTGAAACAGCTTACAGTATTGCACAACAATATGGTATTGGTGTTAAACAACTTAATGAATTAAACAACCTTAATTTTGAAGCCATTAAAATTGGCCAAAAACTTAGAGTGAAATAAGAAAAAAGCAACCTATTTGAAATAAATAATTGATCGCAATGAGTGAAGAAAAATCTTTAAATTTTTTAGAAGAGATTATAGAAAATGACCTTGCCGCTGGCAAAAATGAAAAACGTGTTCATACCCGATTTCCCCCCGAACCTAACGGCTATCTCCATATCGGGCATGCCTCTTCAATTTGTTTAAATTTTGGTTTAGCAAAAAAGTATAATGGTTTATGTAACCTCCGTTTTGACGATACCAACCCCAGCACCGAAGAAGTAGAATATGTAGAGAGTATTAAAAAAGATATTCAATGGTTAGGCTTTGAATGGGCTGCAGAATATTATGCTTCAGATTATTTTGAAACACTGTATACCTATGCTCAAAAACTGATTCGCTTACAACTGGCTTATGTAGATGATAGCAGCGCCGAAGAAATGGCAGCACAAAAAGGAGATATTGGCAAAGCCGGTATGGATAACCCTTTCAGGGCACGAAGTGTAGAAGAAAACCTAAAGCTTTTTCAAGAAATGAGAGAGGGGAAATACCCTGATGGTGCTAAAGTATTGCGCGCCAAAATTGATATGGCACACCCCAACCTCTTAATGAGAGACCCTATTATTTATAGAATTAAACACGCAGCACACCATAGAACCGGCACACAATGGTGCATCTACCCAATGTACGATTTTGCACATGGACAAAGTGATAGTATTGAAAAAATAACTCATTCCATTTGTACCTTAGAGTTTATTCACCATAGACCCTTATACGACTGGTTTATTGAAAAATTAGAAATTTACCCCTCTCACCAATATGAGTTTGCAAGACGTAGCGTAAGCTATATGATCACTAGTAAACGTAAATTATTACAATTAGTACAAGAAAAATATGTGAGTGGTTGGGACGACCCTCGTATGCCTACCATTAGTGGCATGCGCCGCAGAGGCTATCCAGCCGCCGCTATTCGCCAGTTCTGTGATACCATAGGGGTAGGTAAAAGAGAAAACCTAGTGGATATTGGAGTATTAGAATTTTGTGTTAGAGAGCAACTCAACAAAACAGCTCAACGTAAAATGGCAGTACTTGACCCTATCAAAGTCATCTTGAGCAATTACCCCGAAAACCAAACAGAAAATCTTTACGCAGATAATAATACAGAAGACCCTAATGCAGGCACAAGAACACTGCTCTTT
>JBDHYE010000221.1:0-3733 GCA_039811245.1 Chitinophagaceae bacterium
CAGTTTTCTACCTTTAAAATTGAACTTTCCTTTTATTTTATCTCCAGCTATATATTCTGTAACCGTTACACTACCCGATGTTTCACTATAATTAGGAGTGCAAGAATAGGAGCCATAGCTTACTCGTGTATAAGAAGCATTTACACCTAAACCTTGTGCATCATAAACACCCAATGCATAAGTGCCTACTCCTTTAAAATCGCCAATATTAATAGAATAAGTGAGTATGTCTGTATTTGGACCGCCTGTGCCTGAAATGAGTGCTAAATTACCAGTAGATAAAATTGTAAATTTTACATAGTTAGTAGCTTTTCTTAGCGTGTCATCAATTTTAGCTTGAATGGTGCCTATCGCTAAAGTATCCGTTGTACTTGGCGACGATGGAGAGCTTGGGCTAGATGTTTTGTCTTTTTTGCAAGCGCTTACTAGTAATAGTGCCGAAAATAGGCCTGTAATAATTGATTTATTCATTTGATTCATTGATTTAATAATGCAAATTTAATCAACCAAATCTTTATTAAAATAAGATGAATGTCGTATTTTAATGTTTGAAATTCACTTATTTATAATTTTTTTTGGCTTGTTTGAATCAAAAACGAAGGAATCACTTCAAAATGCTTAATACGTTTAATAGAAGGATATTTTTTTAATGCTGCACTTACATTCAGTGTTTGTTTTTTGCCATTTATTTTACAAGGAATAGGTAATTCAAAATCTTCTACTATGTTTTCAAATTGGTAATACAACTCGCCTTTGGGGCTAATATACCATAGCATTTTAGGTATTTTAGTACTTCTTAAATATTGATTAAAAATGGGTTTTAAGTTGTAAGCACAAAAAGAATCAATGTAATTTTCTATATCGTTACTGCTTATTATTTTGTGATAAAATTTTTTATTAATTCCATGCAATAAGGCTCTAAATTGAATATCATCATTTAACAATAGTCTTATCGTATGCACTAATCCAGAAGCTTTATCATACTTATCGCCAGAGCCTTCATCATGTACACCTAAATGCCCTATAACAGGAGTGTCATTTTTAATGTTTTTCCAAACTCCTCTTGCATATTGATAGGCTTTTTCTTTACCATAATAATAATCTAGATAGAGTACTTCTGTATATGAAGTAAAGCCTTCATGAATCCAGTTTTCGGCTATATCCGCAGCTGTAATACTGTTTCCAAACCATTCATGTCCACTTTCGTGAATGATGATAAAATCAAATAATAACCCATTGCCAGTAGCGCTTCTATCAAGCCCTAAATATCCATTTTGGTATTGATTGCCGTATGCTATTGCACTTTGATGCTCCATACCTAGGTAGGGTGCTTCGATGATTTTATAACTATCTTCATAAAAAGGATAAGGCCCTAACCAATATTCAAAGGCTCTCAACATTTTTTTGACTTGTTGAAACTGAATTTTGGCTTTGTCATAATGATAATCTAAGGCATAGTAGCTTATGTCTAACACGCCGTTTATGCCTTGAAAGGTGTCTTTCCAAGAGCGATAATGCCCCCAATAAAAAGTCAAATCATAATTATTAATTGTATTTTTTACGGACCAAGCACTATCCTTATGGGCTACTGTTGAAGCAATTTTTCTACCATTGCTAATAACATTGGTTTTGTCATTATGGTCTAAAATAAATTCAATTCCATTATCTGGTTCATCAGCCTGCAGGTCTTTACATGGCCACCATACACTGGCTCCTGTACCTTGACAAGCTACTGCTATCCAACTCCTATTTAAACTATCTCTTGTTCTCACCCAACCACCTTGCCAAGGTGGATTTTTAGCTTCTATAACTTGACCACTATATTGCATTGTAAGCGTATAGCTTTGTTCATGTTGTACTATTTTTTGTTTAGGGGCAGTTAGTACAAAATAGTGGTTTTGATACTTATAAAATCTTAATGGTATCGAATCTTGAAAGTACACTTTATTGAGTAGCAAAGGCTCTTGAAGGTCTATTTGTAACGTATCTTGAGCATTCCCTATGATCTTAAAATGCATTTGCACAGTACCAGTTATGTTTGAAGACAAGGTATCTGCTTTAATTTGTACCTTATACTTTTTAACGTCCCACCAATTACGATATTGATGGTTTGCGCCTAATAAGCTGTCGGGATTGTGCCATGCAAACAGGGTATTTGTATAAAACAAATACCCTGAAAGAATAAATAAGCATAGGAATTTACTACGCATAAAAAGTATTAGTGGTTATGACCATCATCTTTAGAATGTTGTTCTGCTTTAGGTGCATCTTCGATGTTTTTAACTTCTACATCAAAGATCAAAATACCATTTTTAGGTATCTCTGCACTAGGGCTACCCTCGCCATAAGCTAAAGGACTAGGAATATATAGTGTAGCTTTAGAACCTTTTTTCAATAAAGATACTCCAATATCCCAACCGGGTATTTCTTGACCTTGACCGATTAAGAAACTAAAAGGTTCAACATGATGGAATGCAGTATCTGTGTTAGAGTCAAACACTTTACCAGCAATAGTTTTACCTGTATAGTTTACAGTAACTTTTTGTCCGGGTTTAGCGGTATCTCCACTTCCTACTTGGTGAATTTTATAGTATAAACCAGAAGGGTGTCTTTTGTAACCAGTAATTTTTTTATCTTTAAAATACTTGTTGATGGCTACAGAATCATCTTTCATCTGCTTAATCCCTTTAGCTGCTTTTTCTTTAAAAGCATCAGCTTGTTTTACACTTTTAACCATTACTATGTCTTGGTCAAATAGCATTCCGGCACCTTTTTTCATCCATGGCAATTCTGGTGCACCCATAGCTAAAATAGAATCTAAGGGCATTCTGAAAGTAGCACTATCTCCAGGAGATAACAATTGGAAAGCCTCCATAAGGTCATATTTAGGTTGTTGAGGAGGGCGTACTTGTAATTCAAAAGGCTCATTATTATTCACCGCTCTTGAACTAAATAAGATACTATCTCCTACTCTTGCTCTTGTGTGGAGGGTAATAAAATCGCCCACTTGAGGTGTAGCCCCAGGTACATCTTTCCAAATACGCATTAACAAGCCATTGCTCACTTCTGTCCAACCATTAACTGTTTTACCAAGTGTTATGGGTTTTGCAATAAAGCCTTCTTTTTGTTCACCATTTTGTGCACTAGCGGCAGTATTAAATAATGCAAGCGCACTTAATGCTAAAATTGTTGTTTTTTTCATTGTAATATGTTCTATGATTATAAATTTTAAAAAATGAACTACTTAACATCTAAAAGTTCTACATCAAATACTAATACAGAATTTTGAGGAATAATTGCATTAGGGCTTTGGCTACCATAAGCTAAATAGCTAGGGATAATAAGTGTAGCTTTTGCATTTTTATTGAGTAAGGCTAGACCCTCGTCCCAACCGGGTATTACTTGACCTTGACCAATCGCAAATTCTAAAGGCTCAACGTGTTGAAATTGAGGATCGGTATTAGAGTCAAATTTTGTACCATTTAATAATTGACCTGTATAGTTCACTTTTACAGTTTGACCGCTTGCTGCATTGGCACCAGTACCTGGTTTAGTGATCACATAATATAAACCACTAGCTGTTTTTTGTGCAGTTAAATTATTGGCAGCTAAATAATCACTGATTAATTTTTCATCAATAGCTTTTTGTGCCTCAGCTTGTTTTTTAACATCTTCTGCATGCTTATCTTTAGATTGCACTTCAATCATTTTAAACTGAAACTCTAATTTATCG
>JBDHYE010000222.1:0-3640 GCA_039811245.1 Chitinophagaceae bacterium
CAATATCATGCAGTAGTGCTGCCCAACGTAACCAAAGTTTATTACTTCTTATTGCTACATTATCGAGTACTTGTAGGGTATGGAAAAAATTATCTTTGTGCCCTTTGCCTTCTACGATTTCAACACCAGCCAAGGCTACTAACTGAGGGAAGAAAATTTCTAATAAACCTGTGCGCCACAACAGTTCAAAACCTATTGATGGTTTTTTAGAAAGGATTATTTTTTGCAGTTCATCGCTGATACGCTCTTGAGAAATAATTTTTAATCGGTCTTTATTTCTAGATATCGCATTTAAAGTGTTTTCTTCAATCGTAAAATTTAATTGCGTAGCAAAACGTATGGCACGCATCATTCTTAAAGGGTCGTCAGAAAAAGTAATATCTGGATTTAATGGCGTACGAATTATTTTTTGCTCTAAATCATTTAAGCCTTCAAAAGGGTCAATTAAAGGTTCTAGACTGTTGTCTTGTAAGGGTAATGCTAAGGCATTTATTGTAAAATCTCTTCGGTTTTGATCGTCTTCTAAGCTGCCGCTACTAACTTGTGGTTTACGAGAGTCTAAAGTGTATGATTCTTTTCTTGCTCCTACAAATTCTATTTCAAAGCCATCAGGGAGTTTCATTTGAGCAGTGCCAAAATTTTTAAAAACAGCAACTTTTAATTGAGGCTCAAATTGCGTGGCTACTTGTTGGGCTAGCATGATGCCATCTCCTAAACAAACAATATCGGCGTCTTTACTTTTGCGACCTAAAAATTTATCTCTTACATACCCGCCTATTAAAAAGGCTTTCATATTTAGGTCTTGTGCTGCATTGGCTACTTTTTCAAAAATTGCACGTTCTGTTTTGCTAAAATAAAGCTCCATATTCTGGCAAATTTACTATAAATAATGCGCATCAAAGTGCATTAATTTAATATAGTATTATGAGCCTGAGGAGCTATTTTAAACAAACTTTAAAATTTAAAACCGAATTTAATGGTTTAATTATTGGATTAAAAAGGATATTGAACAAATAGTTTTATTAACCCATAAGGAATATAAAATGTATCGCTTATTTTATACTTATAATGCTTATTTTTGAACGCTAAAAAATTGCTTAGAAATATTTTAACAGTCAATAACTTCAAAATAACGAGCATGCAATTAAACGCTACTTATTTTTGAGCATCTATTAGACCAGAATTTTACAATGAAAAAAATAATTTTACCATTATTCGCTATATGCTTGTTGGCACAGCCACTTTGGGCTCAACAGGCTAAAACGACTACAAAAGCTAAAAGTAAAACACAAAAGGCGTATGAGCCTGTATTTAAGTTTTTGGTGAATGATAATACACATGATTTTGGATTATTGCCAGAAGGACCTAAAGCTACTTATGAGTTTCAATTTATTAATGTAGGTGAAGCACCTTTATTAATTACAAATGCTCAAGCCAATTGTGGTTGCACTTCTCCGGAGTTTCCTAGAGAGCCTATATTGCCGGGTAAAAAAGGGAAAATAAAAGTAACCTACAATACCGAAGGGCATCCGGGTAATTTTATGAAAAGTGTTTACCTCACTTCAAATGCTCCTGGCAATAGCACATTTGATAATAGACCTTATTATGAACTTAAAATAAAAGGGGTGGTACGCCCTAAAACCGATAAATAACGGTACAATAACGTATAAAATCGTATTAAAGCTTAATTTTGAACACTTTAAAATAAAAATAAACTATCTTATGAAGAAAATAATGTTTAGTGCAGCGATATTAATAGCAGGCTTTCAATATAGCCATGCACAATCGGTTACTGCTACAGCAGGTACTGCTCAAATCCAAAACGGTGTAAATGTACAAACTGAAAAAGCCCCTTCAAAGCTAAAGATTGAAGATATGTATTTCAAAGAAAGCCTTCATGATTTTGGCACTCTAGTAGAAGGTCCTAATGCAGACCATGAGTTTGAATTTGTTAATCGGGGTAAAGAACCTATTTTAATTAGTAATGCCCAAGCCTCTTGTGGTTGTACTACTCCTTCATATACTAAAGAACCCGTTTTGCCTGGTAAAACTGGAAAAATTAAAGTAAGCTATCATACTCAGGGTAGAGTAGCGCCATTTACTAAAACCGTTTCTTTAACCACCAATGCTGGTATAAAAGTACTAACCATTAAAGGTGAAGTAGAAAAAGCACCGGCTAGCTCTGTGCCTCAGAACCAATCTTTAATGAAAACCAATTAATTTTTACTTTTAAAATAATATCAATAGAACAATGAAAAAAATCATCTTAAGTTTAAGTTTAAGCCTCTTTGTTGTAGGTTTTGCACAAGCTCAAAATCCTGTAACTGCGGCTCCTGTAGCTAAAAAATCAGTTAATAAGCATGCTCCACGCTTTCAATTTATGGACAAAAATGATACTTATGATTTTGGTAAGATACCTGAAGGTCCAGTAGCAGAGCATATCTTTGAGTTTAAAAATGTAGGTAAAGAGCCCCTAATCATAAGCAACGCTAGTGCCTCTTGCGGTTGTACAACACCTGAGTGGAACAAAGAGCCAATTTTGCCAGGTAAAAAAGGTAAGATTACCGTACGTTACAATACTCAAGGTAGAGTAGGCCCAATTGCAAAATCTGTATATGTTAGCTCTAACGCAGCATTGCCAGAAGGTAAAGACCGTTATGAATTATACATCAAAGGTGAAGTATTAGCACCTACTGCAGCAGATGTTCCAAAGAAATAATAAATCTACTATTTAATTATGTAGCAGCCTAAGAGTACTCTTAGGCTGTTTTTTTATTTCACCTATACTGCTTTTTAACTATATTTAGTATTTTTGAATTTTTTTTACTTTGACTACCATAACAAAGTTTTTATAGTAGCTTGAAAAGTTTTCATAAAAACTGGAATAAAAAAGATTTAAACTTTATGAGTTCAAAAAAGTTAAATAATATACAACAAATCATTTATAAACCCCATATTTTAAAAAAAATGACTATAAAACATTTACTGAGCTGTTTGGGCTTACTGGGTTTAACCTATGTTGGTCAGGCGCAAAGCAGAATATATGTTAATGAATATCTCAATATTGGAGTAGGTGCTAAAGCTTTGGCTATGGGTGGGGCTCAAGCGGCATCTTCAAAAGATGTGTATAGTGCCTATTATAACCCTGCAGGGCTTGCTCAAATTCAAGATAAATTTCAAGTAGGTGCTATGCATGCAGAGTATTTTGCTGGCAATGCCAAATATGATTATGCTGCTTTTGCTATGCCCAGTAGAGATAAAAAACGGAGCATAGGGATATCAGCAATGCGCTTTGCTACAGACGATATTCCCTATACTATCGATTATGTTAAACCTGATGGCTCTTTTGATGAAAGTAAACTCAAATCGATTTCGGCAGGAGATTATGCTTTTATGCTCAGTTATGCACAACGCGTAAACATTTTAAAAGATACCAGTGTACAAACTTTTATAGGTGCTAATGCTAAAATGCTTTATCGTAATATAGGCTCTATGGCTAGCGCTTGGGGTGCAGGTGCAGACATTGGGGTACAAGCATTATATCAACGTTGGAATTTTGGACTACATCTTAAAGATATTACAACCACCTATACCAATTGGACTTTTAACCTGAGTGAAAAAGAAAAAGAAGTCTTCGCCA
>JBDHYE010000223.1:0-3634 GCA_039811245.1 Chitinophagaceae bacterium
GCAGTACTACTCCCTTCTACAAAGATAATTGGCCGGTCGCTTTTGATCGCTTTATTCCATAAAAGGCTTGAGAGCTGCGTGCGCAATGGTTCTAAACCTGATAATAAAATAAGAATTAATCCTTCCTCTTCTTGTGTTGTATTTATGCTGTTGTTTTTTGATACTAATTGAGAAAGTAGCCCAATATATTTTGTTGGGATAGGGGGCATGGTACTGGGGTGCGCTAATACGCCACTCAATCCCATATCTTCTTCTACATCTACTACCCAGCAAGTTTTATATCGGGCAATAAATTGATAATGCATTTTTAAAATTAAGGCATCTATCCTTTTGTGCAAACCCGATACCACTTGTAATTGATGGCACATAAACACACATGGTATTGTGGTGTGATAAAGTCCATAACGATTGTCTGAAATAATGGCATCAAAGGCTTGCTGCTTCAAGGTATTTTGTAACCACTGCTGTTCTTTTTTGATGCGTTTTAATATTTTAGGGACTTGCAATAATAATTTTGGCAAAAAGCCTATACGACTTTTAGCATATTTCATTTGATATCCTTCTAAATAAAGGTATTGTACACGCTTGTCAAAATGTTGCAATAAATATTCTTTTTGCTTCTCATTTCCTGCCACAGTTACTTGATGTCCTAAGTCTAATAGTGCCTCAATAATAGGAATTACACGTGTTACATGCCCTAGCCCCCAATCTAATGGAGCAACTAATATTTTTAAAGACAAGGAGTTCACGCTATTTTATTAATTTTACAGCAAAGGTATTTTATGAATTGTCGCAAACTTATTCATTCTTTTGTTTTTATTCTTAGTCTAATAGGAATAATTTGTTCGATGAGTGCTTGTAAAACCACAAAAAGAAAAGGTTGTGGCTGTGGTGCAGACCTCAATAGAATGTATAGACCCCATCGTTAAACCCATAGTCTTTTTTAAAGATGTTAGATTTTGGACATAAAAAATGGTATCGCTTTGATGAACATCTCTGGGCTGTGCATGCCTCAGATGCTTACCAACTTAAAGCATGGCATCGTGCACAAGAAGTGAATGCTGCTATCGGGCAATATTTTGAATGGGCTAATTTTAGAAATCATAAAATCATTTCAAAAGAGCATAAGGTGCAAGCCGCTTTAACTGAAAAAAGAAACGTTCCCTTTAATTTTTTCTTAGGGCTCAACTAAGGTTTTGTTCAAAAAATGTATAGAATTTTTTATCCTGCTGCTCTTTGTTAAAAACCTCTTCAGACACTTTTTTACATTGAGCTTTTAGGCTCTTATATTTTTCTTGGTCTAAGGCAATAAGTGTTTTTATATTTTGCTCTAAAGCCTTATAGTCTTGCACATTACTAGACCAGCCTATGCCATAACGCTCTACAATACTTGCCCCTTCACCATTGCCAGAAAATAATATGGGGATATGATTGGCTAGGGCATTAAAAATTTTAGAAGGTACCGCTCCATGTATAGTAGTACTCAGTGGGATTAACATAGCTTGATAATCCATTAACATGATAGGAACATCATTTGTTTCTACCACGCCTTTATAATATACCCCTTTTTCTTCGGAATGTTGCTGTACATAGTCTAAGATATAAGGGAGTTCATAGCCTTGACCATAAATATGTAGTTCTGTATTTAGGGCCTTAAAGTTGATGTTTTTGATAATGTTCAATAACCCTTGTGCTACGCCTAGCAGCCCTGCATAAACAATTTTTCTTTTAGCGTTTTGTTCATTATTAAAATGAATCGTTTTTATTACAGGGTTTAGATTGCGATATAAAAAAATAGGTTTTTGAACCTTAGCAGCAATATATTGTTCAATATACTCAGATTGTACGCTTATGGCGGTAGCATTTTCATACATTCGTTGCTCTAAATAGTGTAAAAATCGATACAATAAGCCCTCTTTTAAGAAGTTTAAATCTACTGCAGATTGTGGCCATAAATCGCTTATGTTTAATAGTAAAGGGAGCTTTAAT
Organism: Chitinophagaceae bacterium; assembly: GCA_039811245.1. Taxonomy (GTDB): domain Bacteria; phylum Bacteroidota; class Bacteroidia; order Chitinophagales; family Chitinophagaceae; genus Rurimicrobium. The sequence continues at coordinate 1,990 of JBDHYE010000223.1, forward strand.
TTTCGAGTAATAATACTTGTGATATAGCCCGTTATCAATGGTGGGCTACTTACAATTACAACATCTGGTTTTTGTTGGTGGATAAATTTTTTAGCATTAAAATATAAGGAATACGCCAAACTCAGATGGCTCCATAGTCTTTTTAAAATATTTGATGAGTTGCTAGGCCAAAACCAATAACGATGTACATTTAAACCATCAATTTCTTCAAATCTATTTTTGTTTTTAGAGTAACCCTCAAAGAATTTCCCGGTGGGATAATTGGGTATTGGAGTATAGATTAGGGGCTCGTATTGTTGCTGTTTGAGTAGTTGGGCTAAATGATACATTCTATTTGCTGCCGCCCCTTTTTCGGGCGGAAAACTAGAACAAATAATGAGAATTTTCTTTTTAGCCATTTACAAATTTATAGATTTAAAAGCCAAAACCCATAGATAATTCAGCGTATTCTGCAGTAGCAAAATGAGTTTTTAAAAAAGTACCCATATACCACTCTTTAATCCAACCTTTTTCTGCTTGTAAAAGGTACCAATTCATTCCATAACGTTGGTAAATTGGAGCTTTGGGCAAAATGGTCTGATGCAAGTAGGTGCCCAATTGAATATTTAAACCACAGCGTCCAAACAGAAATTCATGACCCACAAATAAACCTAAATTCCAACTGTATTTTTTTTCATCACCAGGGTGTATAGCTTGCAATCTTTGAAAGTCATACACACTCTGGTGATAAGCATAATCAAGACCTAACCAAATTTTGTTATGACTCCAATAGCGTCGGCTTAAGGCAACACTAGAAGCAATTACAGGTGTGTTAGCACTGCCAATACTCTCACCGGTACTCATGCCAAAGCCCTGTTTGGCTTGCACTAAAAAGCGTTGTTTTAAAGGGCTTAAGCTGGTTTTAATCAAAGGCTTATTCCAAGTATTAGGATAATACCTGCACCCTATATGTCCCCCAATAAAGTTAATACCTAGATTGGGCAACTTAAATTTTCCTGAAGACATGTGCGAAAATGTAATACCAGCTTGTAGTTGGAGTTTATTGTTGATAGTGTATCTTAGGTCTGAAGAAAGTAAACTAAAATTATTAATTGCAGCTCCCATAGCATTATTGACCGTATCCCAATAAGGAGGATAATCTCTATAATGCTTATTGACATAACCTAAGCCCATACCAAATCGTATCGTCCAATCCCAATGATTTCTTTTTAGAATGGGCAGCTCTAACATGGGATAAATACCAATGCTCTGTCCATAATAATAACGGTCATAGAAGTTAAAAGCAGTACCTATCCCAAAACTAGGATAATGCCTTCTTTGTTGCCAAGCACGCCTACCATTGCTCTTCCAAATAAAATTAAGCTCCATTCCTCCGGAAAACGGAGGGATAGGACCACGAAAATTTTTAGTATGCTTAAATAATTGCCCCCCCATCACATTTAACTCTATGCCTAATGGCATGGCATCTTGAGCTGTACTAGGTAGATGAATACAGATCGTTAATAAAAAAACAATTCCTAAATTTAGAATCAGTTTATTAGGCGCAAACAAGGTCATTGGCTATTGAGCTACACTGCAAAGAAATAAAAATTAAAGGTCAAAATATTAATATTTTATGTTGATAAAAATGCTCTCTAAACTCAAT
>JBDHYE010000224.1:0-3613 GCA_039811245.1 Chitinophagaceae bacterium
AACGTGCCATTGTAAAAAATAAATTCGATTTTTAAAGTTTAAATTGCTGTTTTCGTCTCATATAAAAATCGGAAAATCGGATACGAAGCAGCGAAAAATTCTAGTTATTAAAAAAGAGCAATTATTATACTCTACGTTTTTTAGGGGGTCTGCAACCGTTATGAGGCATTGGAGTAACGTCTTTGATAGAAGTTATTTCAAAACCGATACTAGCTAAAGAGCGGATAGCGCCTTCACGACCAGAACCGGGACCTTTAACGATAACATCTACTTTTTTCAAACCAGCATCCATTGCTTTTTTCCCGCAGTCTGCAGCAGCCATTTGAGCAGCATAAGGCGTATTCTTTTTAGAACCACGGAAACCCATCTTACCAGCAGAAGACCAAGAGATAACTTGACCAGCCTTGTTGGTAAGGCAAATGATAATGTTGTTGAAAGTAGCGTTGATGTGTGCGTCACCATGGACGTCCACTTTTACGATGCGCTTTTTAGCAGCGACTTTTGCAGAAGATTGTGCTTTTGCCATTTTAAATTAAATAAGGTAATCTGTTTAAAAATTAAGCTACTGTTAGGTAGCCGGTAATACTCCTCCTTGCAGCACCAATGGGCAGATCCGGCAGTGTTACCAAATTGGTTAATATTATTTTTTTGGTGCTTTCTTTTTACCAGCCACAGTTTTACGTTTCCCTTTTCTAGTTCTACTGTTAGTACGGGTACGTTGTCCACGAAGAGGTAAGCCTTTACGATGGCGTAAACCACGGTAGCAAGCGATGTCCATTAAACGTTTGATATTGGTTTGCACCTCAGAACGTAATTGACCTTCTACTTTAAACTCACTGTTAATGATGTTACGGATAGCAGTTTGTTGTTCGTCATTCCAGTCCATAGCTTTGATATCATAATTGATACCTGCTTTGTCAAGAATATAACGAGCAGTAGTACTACCAATGCCATAAATATAAGTGAGCGCTATTTCTCCACGCTTCTGTTTGGGTAAATCTATACCAGCTATACGAGCCATTTATGTTTATTTTTAAATTTACTGGGTTATTGATTATCCTTGACGTTGTTTAAAACGAGGATTTTTCTTGTTAATAATGTACAATTTGCCTTTGCGGCGTACAATTTTGCAGTCTGCACTGCGTTTTTTAATTGCTGCTCTAACTTTCATTGTTTTATTTAAACGTTTATATAATATCTATTAGCTTTTGCTCTTTTTTATTTATATCTATAAATAATTCTTCCTCTACTCAAATCATAGGGGCTCATCTCTAAACCTACCTTATCGCCCGGCATAATCCTAATATAATGCATACGCATTTTACCCGATATGGTAGCTAAAATCTCATGCCCATTTTCTAATCTTACTCGAAACATGGCATTAGACATTGCTTCTATAATTATACCGTCTTGTTTTATTAAGGATTGTTTAGCCATATTCAAAAGGATTGCAAAGGTATGAATATTTTATCAAAAAAATAATTTTTTATGAAAAACTGCAAATGCGCCCTTGTATAACAAACAGTAGCACAGATTTTTCGTACAAATAGAATAGTGTGCAAATTACAACACAATAAGTTAAAATCAATACTATATATTTTTGAAATACAATAGTTTATAAAAAGCACTGCTAAAAATCAATGAGATGATTTCCTAAAAAGTCATTATATATTATGAAAATTTTAGAAAATGTAACAGGACGATTAAGGTAGGAAATATTGTTAATAAAAACTTAAATTTTGGTTAAACAGTATCAAATAGCTTGTCATTAAAAAACCATAAAGCCATTAACTTTGAGCTTTTTTTATAGCAAAGACAATGTATCAACACGAAACACAAGTAAGAGTACGTTATGGTGAAACAGACCAAATGGGTTATTTATATTATGGCAACTACCCACTCTATTACGAAGTAGGGCGTACTGAGGCCATACGTAATTTGGGTTTGAGCTATAAAGCCATGGAAGAAGAAGCCGGTATTGCACTACCTGTAGTAGAATGTCAGCTAAAATATTTAAGGCCTGCATTCTATGACAACCTCATACGAATCAGAACTTCAATTCACCGCTTAGAACCCTCTGAGATGATCCAATTTCACTCTGAACTTTATAATGAAAAAAACAAACTACTAAATCAAGGGCTAACAACATTGGTATTTTATGATATGAAGTTAAAAAAGAAAGTACCTATGCCACAGCTTTTGTATCAAAAATTATTACCCTTTTTTGAATCATAAAATCGCAGCATGCCACAAGCCCAAATCATAACGATTGGTGATGAATTGCTAATAGGACAAGTAATAGACACTAACTCTGCCTGGATAGCACAAGCATTACAAAATATAGGTATTGAAACCCAAACAAGAATTGCAATAGGCGATAATGAAGAAGCGATAATTAATGCATTAGATCAAGCCCTATCTAAGGTGGAGTGCATTATCGTTACAGGTGGTTTAGGCCCAACTGCCGATGACATTACAAAAACAACATTAAATAAATATTTTAACAGTAGCCTAGTAGTAGATCAAGCTACAGAAGATCATATTAAAAACTTATTTAGCACAAGGGGGCGCCCTTTATTGCAAAGGAATCTAGATCAAGCTTTAATACCCAAAGCCTGCAAGGTACTGTTTAACCAGCTAGGTACGGCACCGGGTATGTTATTTGAAAAAGATGGTTGCATCATTATTGCCTTGCCGGGTGTGCCTTATGAAATGAAAGGCTTAATGACGCATCAGGTATTACCTATCTTGCAAAAAGCATTTAAGAAAGAAATGCATATCCTTCATAGCCATTTATTGTGTTGTGGTGAGGGGGAGAGTTTTATAGCAGAAAAAATTAAAGATTTAGAAGCGGCACTACCCCAGTCTATCGCACTAGCCTACTTGCCTGCCCCCTTTATGGTACGCTTAAGATTAAGTGCCAAAGGGCAAGATGAGCATAGCTTAGCAAGTAGCTTACAATACCATAGCGATGCTATTGCGCAGCGCTTAGGTACATTAATATATGCTAGAACCGATGAAAGCTTAGCACAAGTAGTATGTAATACCCTTAAAGCGCACAACTTAACGATAAGTGTTGCCGAGAGCTGCACTGCAGGACTTATAGCACATCAACTTACACAATATGATGGTGCCTCTAATTATTTTATTGGAGGAATACTAGCTTATGCTACGCAGATAAAGACAAGTATCTTAAATATTGACCCCAATATCATAAAACAATTTGGTGTAGTGAGTCAAGAAACAGCAATAGCTATGGCGCAAAAAGTATGTCAATTATTCAATACGGATATTGGTTTAGGAATCACTGGGATATTAAGTGAAAGTGCTTATGAAGATGCTTCACCAGTAGGCACTGTACATATTGCTGTAGTAGCTAAAAATGGCACCGTATTTCATAAAGAAATTAAATTACTAAAAGCCGATAGGCAACAAAATAAAGAAAGCGCTAGCCAACTAGCGCTTGTATGCATTTTAGATTTAATCCGCTTACTTAAACACTAAATTAGGAATAAGTAGTGTTAAGGCACAATGTTTAAAGCCGAATCACCTTACCCGAACCTGATATACTTTGATTAATGCGTGGTGTACCTAAATAATATACATCACCAGA
>JBDHYE010000225.1:0-3607 GCA_039811245.1 Chitinophagaceae bacterium
ATTTCATTTGCAGCATTAGACAATACTGTTTTATATTGTGATAAAGCCACTAAAATATCTTTCTCTGACTTACTTAATGCTGTAGTAATTTGAATCTTATCAAAATCTTTAATTTCAATAGCTTCGTTAATCGTTGCTTTTCTAAGGATTGAACAGATACGTGCATGAGCGTATTGAATAAAAGTAGCCGTAAAACCATGTAGATCTATTGACTCTTTAGGATCAAAAATCATTTTCTTCTTAGGATCTACTCTAAGCAAATAGAATTTTAATGCACCCATACCAATTGTGCGATAGAGTTCATCTAATTCTTCAACACTAAAGCCTTGAGTTTTCCCTGCTTGCTCACTTTGTTCTTTTGCTATACGGTACATTTCATCCATCATATCGTCTGCATCTACTACAGTACCTTCACGACTCTTCATTTTACCAGAGGGCAATTCTACCATTCCATAACTCAAATGAAAAATACCATCAGCACAGGGCTCTTCTAATCTTTTCAAAATAAGCTGTAAAACCTTCATGTGGTAATTTTGCTCATCACCAATAACATATACCGATTGATCAAGGTTAAAATCTTTATGTTTTAAAACTGCTGTACCGATATCTTGAGTGATATATACTGAGGTGCCATCACCTCGTAATAAAAGCTTTTGGTCTAAACCCTCAGTGCTTAAATCGATCCATACAGATTGATCTTCTTTCTTAAACAACTGACCCATTGCCAAGCCTTTCTCTACAATATCCTTACCTAACAAATAAGTATCACTCTCATAATAATATTTATCAAAATCTACTCCTAGCCTTTTATAAGACACTTCAAAACCTGCATAAACCCAGCTATTCATTGTTTTCCACAAGTCCATCACACTAGGCTCTCCAGCCTCCCATTGTCTTAGCATGTTTTGTGCTGCTTGCATTATGGGTGCTTCTTTTTCTGCTTGTTTTTCATCTACGCCTTGTGCTATTAATTCTTTAATTTCTGCCTTGTAAACATCATTAAACTTTACATAATAATCGCCTACTAAATGATCGCCTTTAATACCGGTACTTTGAGGTGTTGCGCCTTGAGCATATTGCTGCCAAGCCACCATGGACTTACAAATATGTATGCCTCTATCGTTAATCAAATTAGCTTTAACTACATCTACTTTATTTTCTTTTAAAATATTAGCCAGTGCATAACCAAGAAAAATATTTCTTAAATGCCCAAAATGTAGTGGTTTATTAGTGTTTGGCGATGAATACTCAACCATTACCCTTTTGGGGTTGAGGTTTGTAGCTTTAAGTTCCTGAATAGGATTAAAAGTGTTTAATACTTGAATAAAAAAATCATCTTTAATACTTAAATTTAAGAATCCACTAATCACCTGATAGTCTTCTACAATAGCTGAGGCATGGGTTTTAAGATAAGTACCTAATTGTTCGCCAAGTGCATCTGGTTTTTGTTTTAACAGTTTTACAAAAGAAAATAATACAACTGTATATTGCCCAATAAATTCAGGTTTTGTTTGATTTACTAATACATCTTCTGTAGTAAAAAGATGTTGGGGGTAAAAATGGTTTAAAGCAGCTACTGTAATGTCTTTAATCTGAAGGATAGGCATAGCAGAAATGTCAATTTAAAAAATAAAACGCAAAATTACGTTTTTATGCTTTAAAATGTGGATGGAATTGTTCTAAGGTTTGTCGTAGATAGGTATTATCTAAATGGGTATAAATTTCTGTAGTAGTGATACTTTTATGACCCAGCATTTCTTGTACGGCTCTTAAATCTGCACCGGCTTCTACTAAATGGGTTGCAAAACTATGTCGAAAGGTATGGGGGTGAACATTGGTTTGAATACCTGCCTTTTGACAAAGCTCTTTCAGAATCAAAAAAACCATTACCCTACTCAAAGCTTTACCTCGTCTATTTAAAAACACTGTATCTGTATAGGCTTCTTGTATTGGGTAATGTATCCTAACATGTTTTAAATAAAGCTCAACATGTTTTATAGCCATATTCCCTACAGGAACCAAGCGTTCTTTATTGCCCTTACCAATAACGCGGATATAACCAACGTCAAAAAACAAATTTGATTTACGCATCTGTACAAGTTCAGACACCCTAAGACCACAACTATACAACAGCTCCAGCATAGCTCTATTGCGCTGCCCTTCTGCCTTACTCATATCTATGGCTTCAAAAATTTTTTCAATTTCTTCAATAGTCAAAAAACTCGGCAAGCTCCTTTTGCTTTTTGGTGCTTCTAAAAGTGTCGTCGGGTCTTGGCTTATGGCTTGTTCAAGTAATAAAAAACGGTAAAAAGATTTTATGCCACTTAAGATTCTGGCTTGAGTATTAGCACTTAAGTCCATTTCAGCAATGCTTTTAACGAATAGTTGCAAATCTTTAAGTTGGACTTGTAAAATGTTTAATTCTTGTGCTGTTAAAAAATCAAATAATGCAGTAACATCTCTACAATATGCTTCAATCGTATTTTCAGAAAGAGAGCGTTCTAACCTTAAATAACTCTTGAAACTTTGTAAATAAGCCTTATACAATGGAACTAAATTTAATAAAATTAATACGCTGGATTGGGTGCACTAGTTGCGTTATTCAGTTGATTCAAATCTTGCACTTGGTCGGTTTGTAATAAATATTTTTGTTCTAAAATTTCAATTGCTGCTTTACGCTTTAAAAGGTCGCCCACAATGGTTTTCATATCTTTAGCTGCCTGTTGGAGCACGGTATTTTTCTTTCTTATTTTTGACAAACAGCGTCCTAATATGAAAAGTAAAAAAATCATTATTGCTGCTATTGCATAAATAGATAAATACAAACCTTCCATATCGTGTTTGCTGATATCTAGTTCAAGTGTTTTAGCTCTTAGTCTAGCTAATACATAAAAAGGATAAAGTGTATCTCTTAAAAAACAAAATGCCAAAATCCCAACAATGGATAAAAGTATTAAAGCTTCAAATAGATATAATTGAAAATTGCTCCAAATACGCGACACAATAGGCTTTCTGAGGTTTAGGGCTAATGGGTCTAACATACTAAGATGCTGGTTGACCATCTTTTTTTCTTCGGCAAACTCTAATAATAAATCCTCTTTTAACTTAGTAGCCTCTGTCATATTTTGTGTGTTTAGGTAGTTTAATAATTCCAAAAATAAAATACTCATCAATCAAATAATAGAATTGTGGATAAAATCTTATGTTAGGTATTAAATTTTATTATTTTTGAGCACTAAAAATATACAATAATTATGGATTTAAGCAACCGAAGAGAAAGTACCAATATTGAAGACGCTACTGGAGGAGGTGGTGGCAGAGGTGGAAGAAGAAAAATTTTAGGTGGTGGTATTGGTGTTGTTATAGTGATTATTATTTCACTTATCAGTGGTAAAAACCCTTTAGCTTTATTAAGCCAACTACAAGGAGCAGATTTTGGAGCCCCTAGTACTGTATGTGCTAGTGATGAAAGTAAAAATGAAGAATTGAAAAAATTTGCACGTCAAATTGTAGCCTCTACTGAAGATGTTTGGACGGCACAATTTCAAAAAATGGGTCAAGACTATCCAGAACCTGTTTTACAATATTTCTGTGGCACTACACAAAC
>JBDHYE010000226.1:0-3606 GCA_039811245.1 Chitinophagaceae bacterium
GCCTTATTTTTAAGTTATTTAGCGAATTCTAAGAAAACAATGAGTGGCTTTAGAGCGGGTTTCCCTAATTACATTATTTCTAAAAACAAAATTGAATTGCCTGAAGCATTAGATGTACCTAAATTATTTAAAGCCATTCAAGATAAGTATAAGCATCAACCAATGAATACTGAAGATGGCTTGAAAATTGAATTTGATAAAGATTGGGTGCATTTACGTACTAGCAATACAGAACCTATTATCAGGATTTATGCGGAGAGTGGTAGTGAAACAACTGCAAATAATATTGCAAATAAAATGATTGCCGATATCCGAGAAGTTATCAATAAACACCACTAAAATATACTAAGCAACTTCAATTTTTTTTTAAACAAATAGAAATTATGAAAAACCTAAAATTAAAAAGTATAGCTATGATAGGAGCTTCATGCTTTTTGGCATCTTGTGCCAACAATAATAACAATGCTCAACAAACCGAACAGACGAAAGATAGCGCTGCTGCGGCTTTTCAATACACCGCAGAGAGTTTTGCCGATCTCCAGTTATTAAGGTATCAAGTGCCTGGTTGGGAGTCTTTAAGTTTACAACAAAAAACACTTGCGTATTACCTTTACGAAGCAGCTTTATGCGGAAGAGATATCTATTACGATCAAGCTAATAAAAATGGATTAAGCTTACGTAAAACAATAGAAGCGATTTATGCTTCTAATAAAGCAGATACTACTAGTGCCGACTGGAAGAATTTTGCTGTATATGCAGGTAGAGTATGGTTTAGTACGGGTAATTATCACCATTATTCTAAAGATAAATTTGTACCTGAATGTAGTTATGAATATGTGAGTTCATTAATTAAAGCTTGTGACCCTACTGCATTACCCCTTTTAGAAAATGAAACGGTAGAGGCCTTCATCGCCCGCATGAAGCCCGTAATAGCCGATGCTAAATACCAAGCAAAAATGGTAGATTTAAGAGCCGGTATTGATAACGTTGTAGCCTCTTCGGTAAACTTTTATGAGGGTGTTACCCAAAAAGAAGTAGAAACATTTTATAGTAATGCACAACTCTTTCCTCATAGCGACCAGTCGCCAGAGTGGGGTTTAAACAGTAAACTGATCAAAGAAAATAATACGGTAAAAGAAAAGGTTTGGAAGATAGGAGGCATGTATAGTGCAGCCATAGAAAAAGTAGTGTACTGGTTAGAAAAAGCATTAACCGTAACCGAAAACGATGCACAGAAAAAAGCATTAAGCTTGCTCATAGAATATTATAAAACAGGTGACCTTAAAACTTGGGACGCATACAATATCGCTTGGGTAAATGATACGGCTAGTAGGATAGACATTAGCCATGGTTTTATTGAAGTGTATAATGACCCTATTGGTAAAAAAGGTAGCTTTGAATCTGTAGTGTCTTTAAAAGATTTAGAAATGACTAAAACCATTGCGGCAATCGCTAAAGAGGCACAATGGTTTGAAGATAACTCTCCTTTAATGCCTGAACATAAAAAGAAACAAGTAAAAGGGATCTCAGCTAAAGCCATTACTGTTATAGTAGAATCGGGCGATGCTGCACCGAGCACTCCAATAGGTATCAACTTGCCTAATAACGATTGGATACGTAAAGAGCATGGATCAAAATCAGTATCCTTGAGCAATATTGTACATGCTTATAATGAAAGCAGTAATGGTAGCGGTATGCTTGAAGAGTTTGTAGCCGATCCTGCTATTAGAGAGCGTATGAAAAAATATGGTAACCTTGGTAGTGACCTTCATACTGATATGCACGAATGTATTGGTCACGCTTCAGGTCAAATTAATCCCGGAGTATTAGGTCCCGACAAAACATTGAAAAATTATGCTTCTTGTTTAGAAGAAGCCCGTGCAGACCTTGTAGCCTTATATTATATCCTAGACCCTAAACTAGTAGAAATAGGTGTTATGCCCTCATTAGAAGTGGGTAAGGCAGAGTATGATAATTATATGATGAACGGCCTTATGACTCAATTAGTGCGCTTAAAACAAGGAGATAATATTGAAGAAGCTCACATGCGTAATAGAGCCTTAAACGCATATTGGGTTTTTGAAAAAGGTAAAAAAGATAATGTGGTAGAATTTGTAAAAAAAGATGGTAAAACTTACGTTCAAATAAATAATTATGAAAAATTGAGAACCTTATTTGGCGACTTGCTTAGAGAGATTCAACGCATCAAATCTGAAGGTGATTTTAATGCCGGTAAAAACTTAGTAGAAACTTATGGGGTGAAAGTAAATCAAGAATTGCATAAAGAAGTTTTAGCACGCTATGCAAAATTGAATATTAAACCTTATAAAGGTTTTATACAACCTAAATTAGTACCTGTAATGGACGGTGATAAAATTACTGATGTAAAAATCGAATACCCTAATAACTTTTATCAACAAATGCAGGAATATGGCAAGCAATATGCTTTCCTTCCTTTTTTTAATTAATTAGAAAATAAAAATTGAATTCAATAGCAGCAGGTTTTGCTGCTATTGTTTTTTTATAGGCATCGGCTACTAATTTATATAACACTAGATTTTTTTAGAAACGCTAACTTTGAAATGTAAATCTTAAAAGGTGATACACACATCAATCTTAATAGTAGGTCAGGGTATTGCAGGCACATTAGTGGCTTGGGAGTGTTATAAAAGACAAATCCCCTTTTATGTTATAGACCAACTCAATACCAACTGTAGTAGCTATGCTGCTGCGGCGCTTATGAATCCGCTATTGGCAAAAAAATGGACACTAGTTCAAAAGGCACAACAGTACCAATCCCAAGCGTTATCCACCTATCAAGATATGGGGCGATTTTTAAATCAAACTCTAGTTGAAGAAAAATTTCTTGAAATTCACCATTCGAATACTCAAGCATCAGCGCTTTTTCAAGCACAGATAGATGCTTGTAACCCTTATACATTTAGTACGATAGAGGCGCATGAAGCATTTACGCCTAACCCTTCGGGCTATGGACTTGTAAAACCTATTTATAAAGTCAATAATCCATTACTCTTAAAGTCTTGGCATTCTTTTTTAAGCACTAATCAACTCCTCTTACAAGCAGCGTTTAATTTTGATGCATTACACATCAATGCACAAGATATCCACTATGAAACAATCTGTGCCCAAAAAATCATTTTTTGTGAAGGTGTGCGTGCACGTAATAATCCTTATTTCCCTGAACTAAAATTTACAGCCAATAAAGGCGAGTTTTTACATGTCCATATACCGGGTCTGTCAGCTCAAGCAGTATATCAAAAAGATTTACGCTTAGTACCTTTAGAAAATGACCTGTTTTGGTGCGGTACAAATTATGTATGGCAATATGATCAAGCCACAATAGACCCATTATGGCGCAAAAAATGTGAAACACTATTACAATCTTGGTTGCGCATACCTTTTCAAATTGTGCAACATGGTGTAGCAGAACGCCCCACTACTGCCGGGCAAAAACCATTCTGCATGCAGCATGAAATGTATAAACATCTATACTGTTTTAACGGTTTAGGTACAAGAGCTTTTTCTGCCGGACCTACATTGGCTCAAGAGTTGATGTCAAAAGTTTTGGCTCAATAGTTTAAGCAT
>JBDHYE010000227.1:0-3599 GCA_039811245.1 Chitinophagaceae bacterium
TGCGGGAGAGTAGGTAGCTGCCATATTTATTTAATAGCCTTGTCTAAACTTAGACAAGGCTATTTTTGTTTTAGAAAGATCTAAATAACTAGTGCATTAATTTTTATAGTTGATTCCTGTAGTGCAATTGGTAGTTAAATACGAAATTGATTCGTATTTGGCATTTAAAATCTTGAATAAGTTCAATATCAATAGGGATTTTTACCAAACTAATTTTTCATTATTTAAACTTGCTAAAAATAAGTGTTTTAAATAGAGCCAACAGCCAACATTTCGCTTAATGGTAACTCATTTTGCCATATTTCCCAACTTTTTTCCGCTTGTGCTATAAGCATTGGCATGCCGTTGAGGCATTGCGCACCTTGTAATGCTGCTTTTTGAAGTAAAAGGCTCTGCTGTGGATTGTAAACTAAATCTACCACTAAATGATTTGCAGTAATAGCCTCATAGGGTATATCTGGGTATGTATGTATGTGCGGATACATGCCTAATGGAGTGGTATGAATGAGGATCAGATGGGATTCGATATGTTGGGCATTGACTTGCTCAAAAGTGAATGCACCTTTTCTACTAACCACCTGATAAGGAATTTGCAATGAATGAAGTGCATATTTTACAGCTTGTGCTGCACCACCATCGCCAAAAATTATGGCTTGGTTATGTTGCGGTTTGAGGAGGCTCTTGAGACTTTGTTGAAACCCCCAAGCATCGGTATTAAAACCAAAACATTGTTGCCGTTCTATCTTAATGCAATTTACAGCCCCGATGGCAAGAGCTTCTTTATGGATAAAATCTAAGCTATTTATAATGTCTTTTTTATAAGGCAATGTAACATTTAAACCTTTGAGTGTTTTTTGTGTTTTTAATAAAGAAGGAAAAGAGTCTATAGATGGAATGGGGAAGGCTTCGTAACTTAAAGAAAGGTCTAAATGTTTAAATTTTTCTTTAAAAAAAGAAGCTGAGAAACTGTGTGATAAAGGGTATCCTATTAATCCGTAATCTGCCATAGCTGCCTTTGAAAAATGCTTGTTTCTCTTGTCAAAAATTAGACTTTTTATATAAAAAAACAGGCGCTACTGAATATCGTTGAGCGCCTGTAATAATTTAATTTTTATCATTATTTAGGTATAAATGAAAGGTGTCTCCTCTTAAACCAATACGGGTAGCCTCTAGTGGTAAAACATCTGCAGGGGCTATATTGCCAAGGTTTACATTTTGACCCAATAAGCCTAAGAAATAAATTTGTTGGGCTTTTTGAGGAGCTTCCCAAATAATTTTTTCAGAAGGGATTTGTGTTAGTATTTCTTGTACAAGACCTTCGCGCACTTCACCAGTACCTCTATAGATGCCTACGTTGCCCGCCTCGCGAGCTTCTGCTATTACATAACTAGAACCCGCATTGAGTTCGGAGCGCATTAATTCTATCCATTTATAAGGTGGTATAATATGGGTAGCATCTTTTGAGCCTACTTCAGAAAAAACAGTTGCTATTTTAGCCAGTTTTTCGATATAAGAACATTTAGTGGCATGGTCTATGGTAATAGAGCCATCAGAGATTTCTACATATTGTAATCCATAATCCTTGACCATTTCAATATAATCATCTATCTGGTTGCGTATTGCAAAGGCTTCGAAAAGTGTACCGCCAAAATATACATGGATATTATGTGCTTGATAAGCAGCAATTTTTTCTTTAAGATTGGGGGTAATAGCCGCAGTGCCAAAACCTAATTTTACAATGTCAATATAAGGACCTGCGATTGAAATAAAATTTTGTACTTCGGCTATGGATAAGCCTTTATCCATTACCATTGTTAAGCCATAGCTGCGTGGAATAGAAGTACGTTCGGGGATATTTTTTAGATTAAAATTCATAGACATTCCGATTAGTAGAGTCGGCACAAAGGTACAGTCTATAGCATAAAATTAAAAGCAAAATTATTAAAAGCGGAAAGTCTTATTGTGTCGCTAGGCTTTTTATGGTTGAAATGAACTTCTAGTGAATATTAGCGCTTGGCTTTGATTAATTTTCCGATTGCAAGATGTATCTTAGCGCCATAAAGCGAAAAATGTATGAAATATAATGTTCCCATTGTAGGTTTTATAATTGGTTTATTATTACCTATCATAGGTTATGCCATTGTATATTTTATTTTCAAAAATAATGGTCAAGACTTAATACAGTTTACCAAACTACATTGGGCGAACGGAAAGAACTTTTCAAAACTACTTACTTTGAGCATTTTAATTAATCTTATTCCTTTTGTATATTGTAATTCTAAGCGTTATGATTATATATCAAGAGGTGTTTTTATTGCCACGATGCTCTATGTAGTCTTTATTGTTTTAATAATGTTTGTATGGTAATGCTTTAATATAAGGAGGAGCAATTTGAAATATTATATCATAGCCGGCGAGGCCAGTGGCGACCTGCATGGTTCAATGCTCATCAAAGCCCTGCAACAAAAAGACCCACAAGCAGAAATCTATGCTTGGGGAGGAGATAAGATGGCAGCAGCAGGAGCAATATTGCGTAAGCATTATAAAGACCTAGCCTTTATGGGTTTTGTAGAGGTGCTAAAACATCTCCCAACAATTTTAAAAAATTTTAAATTTTGCCATCAAGATATTTTAAATTTTAATCCAGATGTAATAGTATTAATAGATTACCCGGGTTTTAATTTACGCTTAGCACAATGGGCCAAAAAACAAGGCTTTAAAATAGCCTATTATATCTCTCCTCAGGTTTGGGCTTGGAAAGAAAACAGAGTGAAAACGATACAACATAATGTAGATGCGATGATGGTAATTTTACCTTTTGAGCAAGCATTTTATAAAAAATGGCATTATGAAGTAACTTATGTAGGACACCCGCTCATGGAGCAGCTGGCTATTGAAAAAAGCAAACAAGACACTTTACCCTTTAGTACCGATAAACCAATTATTGCATTATTGCCAGGCAGCAGAGCGCAAGAGATTCAATTAAAATTGCCCATCATGCTCTCTGTGGTGCCTTATTTCCCACAATACCAGTTTGTAGTGGCTCAAGCCCCCTCACAAGAGATTGCATTGTACCAAGATTTGATTCAAGATAAGCCGGTACATATTGTGAAAGATAAAACTTATACCTTGTTAAAACAGGCTAAAGCGGCATTGGTAACTAGTGGTACCGCCACTTTAGAGACTGCCCTTTTTGAAGTACCTCAGGTGGTATGCTATAAAGGGAATGCCATCTCTTTCTGGCTTGCTAAAAAGTTAGTAAGCATACAATATATCTCACTAGTCAATTTGATATTAGATAAACTTGCAGTGAAGGAGTTGATACAAGGGGATTTGCAAACTGATAATCTGAGAAAAGCATTAAGTGAAATTGTAGAAGAGGGTGCTGTATTGGAGCAACTTAGAGCCGATTATAGAAATCTACAAATAAAGTTAAAAAGCCCTACAGGTTTGACCGCGTCAGAAAGTACCGCAATAAAAATTGTACATTTGGCTTCCTCCTAAAAAAGGCATTCGATATGAGTATTTTATTTTCGCCTATACAGTTTAGAGGCTTAAGTTTGAAGAACCGCATAGTGCTCTCGCGTATGTGTATGTAT
>JBDHYE010000228.1:0-3590 GCA_039811245.1 Chitinophagaceae bacterium
TTACTAAACTCAAAATGATTAAATTCATTTACAATATACCAACCATCAACATTGAGTATATCTGGTTTGAGCGCAAAATAAGTACCAAGAACACATGTAAGGGTGAATGAAATATGGAGGGTATCTTCATCTTTTTTTACCCAATAATGTCTTGAAGTAGCAACGGTTGTATCATACTCCCAAACAGCATTGGGGTCTCCTAAAGTGCTTCCACTTGCTAAGACAGAATCAGTAACATAAAATATTCCTTCATACTCTTTCACATCACCATACAAGAAATAGTCTGGATCTCCTATTTTTGGGGTAGTTTTTATCGTATCCACTGGTTTGGGTTCGGGTATAGGAGGATTGTTGGTACTTTTCTTACATGCACTTAACAAACCTACAAACACGAAACATACAAGATAGTAAAGCAGTGTTTTTTTCATTCCTTGATTTTTTGACCTATTCAAAGTTAAGTATTTATTACTTCACTTATTTTTTTTATTTGAGTAAGTTTTAATCTTAATCAGAAGTATTAAATTTTTGTACAGCAACTGTGTTATCCGTACACAATTAATTTCAAATTTTATAGTACCACTTTGATTTTTTCAAATTGAAATTAAGTAATTGATTGTCTCCAAAGTTTCTTCAAAGTAGGTATTTTGCTATTGATTGATTTTCAATACTATATACCATTTATTAAAATATTGAAACAAAATTTGAATAATATTCTTAAAAGTAATTAATTATCAAATATATATACATTTAATTGGGAAATCTATTTAATAATATTTGCACTTTAGGTTTAAACTAATTAGCTTCGCTTGAAACAGCAATTTTCTCTTTTTATTCAAAAAAAATTAATTATGGAAATAAAAAGTAACGATACAACAATTAAGATTTATCAACAAGAGGAAGCTTTTCAGGCTAGCCTAGCCTATTTTAATGGAGATGATTTAGCGGCAAGAGTTTGGTTAAATAAATACGCGCTAAAAGATTCTCAGGGAAATCTTTACGAGAAAAGCCCCGACAATATGCATAAACGCATAGCTTCTGAGATTGCACGTATAGAAGCTAAATACCCTAATGCATTAAGTGAACAGGAAATTTATGATTTAATTAAAGGGTTTAAATATATCATTCCGCAAGGTAGCCCAATGACCGGTATCGGCAATCCTTATCAAATTGCATCTTTGTCCAATTGCTTTGTAATTGGCAATGCAGGAGCTTCAGACTCTTATGGAGGCATAATGAAGATTGATCAAGAGCAAGTACAACTTATGAAACGCCGTGGTGGTGTAGGTCATGACTTATCGCATATCCGTCCTAAAGGTACGGCTGTTAAAAACTCTGCTTTAAGCTCTACCGGTTTAGTACCCTTTATGGAACGCTATTCTAACTCTACTAGAGAAGTAGCCCAAGATGGCAGAAGAGGTGCGCTTATGCTGTCTGTATCTATCAAGCACCCCGATTCTGAAGCATTTATTGATGCTAAATTAGAGCAAGGTAAAGTTACAGGGGCCAATGTATCGGTTCGCATCAGCGACGATTTTATGCAGGCTGTAGCCAACAACCAAATGTTTACCCAGCAATACCCTATTCACAGTAGCCAACCTCAATTTAAAAAAGAAATTGATGCAGCAGCATTATGGAAAAAAATTGTTCATAATGCTTGGCGCTCTGCCGAACCGGGTATTTTATTTTGGGATACGATCATCAAAGAGTCAGTGCCCGATTGTTATGCCGACTTAGGTTATGAAACCTTATCTACAAACCCTTGTGGTGAGATACCATTATGTGCTTATGACTCTTGCCGGCTATTAGCCATAAATCTTTATTCCTATGTTACGAAACCCTTTACTAAAGAGGCTCGTTTTGACTTAGAGTTATTTAAAAAACATATCCATTATGCGCAAAGAATGATGGATGATATAATTGATTTAGAATTAGAAAAAGTAGCTGCAATACAAGCTAAAATTGATGAAGACCCTGAGCCCGATGATGTAAAAGCAATAGAAAGAAATCTGTGGAAAGAAATAGCTAAAAAAGCTGAAGAAGGAAGAAGAACTGGTATAGGTATTACTGCCGAAGGTGATATGCTGGCAGCACTCAACCTAAGATATGGTAGCGACGAAGCTATTCGATTCTCTACAGAAATCCATAAAATAGTAGCCTTAGAGGCCTATCGTTCTTCTGTATATACCGCTAAAGAAAGAGGAGCATTCCCCATATTTGATGTTGAACGAGAAAAAAACAATCCCTTTATACTACGCTTAAAAGAGGCAGACCCTCAGCTGTATTACGAAATGACCGAATATGGACGTAGAAATATTGCATTATTAACCATTGCCCCTACCGGCACTACCTCATTAATGTCGCAAACTACTAGTGGTATTGAGCCGGTATTTTTACCTGTTTATAAACGTCGTAGAAAAGTAAATCCTAATGATAAAGAGGTGCGGGTAGATTTTGTAGATGAGCTGGGAGATAGTTGGGAAGAATATTTAGTATTTCACCATGGATTTAAAAAATGGATGGAAGTTAACCATAAAGACACACAAAAAAACTATAATGCCGAGGAGCTCAATGCGCTTATTGCAGAATCGCCCTATTACAAATCTACTTCAAATGATGTAGATTACCATGCTAAAGTACGTATGCAAGGGGCGATTCAAAAATGGGTGGACCATAGTATAAGTGTTACCATTAATCTCCCTCAAGAGGTAAGCGAAGAATTGGTAGGAGAACTCTATATGGAGGCTTGGAAATCGGGTTGTAAAGGTGTTACCGTATATCGTGATGGTAGCAGAAGTGGTGTATTGATAGCAGCTACCGACAAGATAGATAAAGAAACAGAAAGCACTGATAAAAGTACTATTCCAACAACAATATTCCCTACTTCAAGACCTCAAGTACTTGAAGCCGATATTGTAAGGTTTCAAAATAATAGAGAAAAATGGATTGCCTTTATCGGTTTAATAGATGGTAAACCTTATGAAATATTTACTGGTATCTCTGATGATGAAGACGGAATACTTATCCCACGCTGGGTCAATGAGGGTTTAATCATTAAAAATAAATCTGAAGATGGCAGTAGCCGTTATGATTTTCAATACCAAAACCAAAGAGGTTATAAAACAACCATTGAAGGCCTCTCACATAAATTTGACCCTGAATATTGGAACTATGCCAAATTGATTTCGGGTACATTAAGACATGGCATGCCTATTGAGAAGGTCGTAGATTTAATTAACGGTTTACAATTAGAAGAGAATATCAACACTTGGAAAAACGGTGTAGCACGAGCTTTAAAAAAATATATTATGGACGGTGCATCTACATCAAAATCTAAATGCGGTAATTGTGGCGGCTCTAATTTACAATATCAAGAAGGCTGCTTAACCTGTAAAGATTGTGGCAATTCTAAATGTAGTTAGCTTTAATAGTAACTACTTAATTAAAAATGAGCGCTGCATCACTATTGATACAGCGCTCATTTACTATAGTGCCTTACCGTTTATAAATACTTGTTTGATGGGATTGTTTCCAAAATCATAAGGTAAATAATCAAGGTTATCCATTTTATGTGTTATCATTAGATTCGCTTT
>JBDHYE010000229.1:0-3582 GCA_039811245.1 Chitinophagaceae bacterium
TTTCATCAAACAATCAGATGGTTTAGAAATAGAGGTAGGCATTAAAAGCAAATCAATACAGCAAATTGGGATTGATGGAAAACATCAAAAATGTTTTAATGGTATTAAAGCATCTATTTATGCTGCTTCATAACGCAAGTTTAATCGTTATTTCATAATCAAATCCAACAAATTTTTTCAATAAGCCACAATATTAGTTGTTGGGTGATAGTTTGGTTATTCTTAGTTTAATTTCCTCTATCTCTTTTTTAAACTGTAAAATTTGCAATTGCTTATTAAGCTCCTGCTTTTTATTAGGGTTCTTCTCAACCCTAAGTTGTGTTTGTTTAACAAGTATCTGATTATTTATGTCTTGAATTTCCATCCGAGAAAATTTAAAAATATTTTATATAGGTTGTTTAGTACTTGATATGAAACTTGTCTTATAGTATTAAAATCGGACTTTTTGAAAATTTTTTAGCAGCAAAAACGTGCTCGAAACAGTACAAAAAGTACAGTATAATTATTGAAAAATTTTTCGGACAGTATCATTGGTACTTTTTTCTATTGTTTTTTTTTTAATTTATAAGGCGGGTAACAAATCAGCTATTAAATATCTGTTACCCACCAGGGGCCCTATTTGTTACAAAGCAATTCTTGAAAAAATAATTCATCTAGACGATTGTCGGCAGCTAATAAATTGTATTCCATCACAAGATAATCATCACTAACAATAGCATCTTGTTCATAGATTAAAATAATGTAGTTGGTTAGCAAAGCCTTTGTAATTGGCATTTTTTCTAAGTCTTTAATTTTTATGGTCTTCATTTTATTTGATTTTTAAATTACACCACATTCGATTGGAGATTTACCAATATAATTTATGGCTGAGTATCTGTTATTAAGATTCGTCACTTCTAGTTTGTAATCCTTTTTGTCTAGGTATTTATCGAGAACCTTATTAATTGCATTATTTAAATCAAGTTTATTTGCATCTGATATAAAATGAACATGTTTTACATTGTGTTTTGTTTCCTCAATTGTAAAGTTTAAAAAGCATGGATTTATTTCAGATTTTACCTGTTTAATTAACTCTAAATGATATGCAGAATCATAACTATTCTTCATAGCCCACGTTGCAAAAGTTTTCCATTCAAATGTGTTTATTGTGCGTGTTTCTCTTCTTCTTAGTGGTAAAAATTCATTTACTATACTAACGTGGATTTGCCAATATTTTCCTTCTTTCCTTAAAAGGCTCGGAACATTTACATACTTCTTTTTAATCTTCTTTATCCTGTATTTTAAGGTTCTGGGACATAAACCAGTTATATCTGTTAGCTGGTTTAGTTTGTAGTAGATGTTAGCTCTCTTGCTATTACAATCATCTATTAGTTTAGCATAGTTTTCTTTCATTTATTAATGGTTATAAAAAGGACAAGATGAGCAAGCTCATATTGTGTTTATTCGGGTAGCACTTTAATAAATATGTGCAATAATTGAAAAAGCCCAAAACGCTCAAATACTCACAATTAAACAGGATTTGAACCTTCAACAAAAAAGAATATAATGTTGAGTTGAATATAAGTAAACAGTATAGTGCAATTAATTTTAAAAATATTTATTGCACCCAACTTGCAACTAGGCAAACTATTGGGTATCTTTGTAAATAATTCCTCATAGGCAATATTCATCACCCACTTTGTTGACTCGATTGGGTGTATGCAAGAAAAGTTTCTTAATCAATAAATCTTACAGAATTCTGTTTGATGCCATTGTCCTGGCAATCGGTTACTAATACCGTAATGGGCAGGTCTTGTTATGACCTTAAAGGAATAATTCTCTACCCTGTAAAAAATCGAGAATAGGGCTAGTGAGAAAATGTTATCATTAAATGAGTGTAAAAAAATTTTAAACGCAACGGAAAGGGGAATCTCAGACGAACAAGTTAAAAAATGTATTGAGTTCCTGTACTTCATGGCAAAAATTCAAATTTTAAAAATTAAGTAAATGAAAAACGTAATTATCTACATTAGAGTTTCAACAGACGAACAGGCTGAAAATGGTTATAGTTTGGCTGCACAAGAGGAAAAGTTGATTAAATACTGTACTTCTAACAAACTAAATGCTGTCAAAATATTTAAAGAAGATTACTCTGCGTGGAAGGGCTTTGACCGTCCTGCATACAATGAATTAAAGCAGTTCATTAATAGTAACAAGGGAAAAATTGATGGTATTTTATTCACTCAGTGGTCTCGTTTTTCAAGGGACATCACAGAGTCTTACAATGAAATTAAAAGACTTAAAAGTTTAAAAGTAGAGCCGACCTAAATATTGAACAATGGATTGAGTTTTCAATCCCAGAGAATCATTATCTACTGGCAATTTATTTAGTAGCTCCACAGGTTGAAAATGATAGGCTTTCAGAAAGGACCAGGGACGGGATGAATCAAGCACTTAAACAAGGAAAATGGCTGTGGAAAGCTCCATATGGATATAAGAATATGCAAAGCGTTAGCGGCACAGAAATTATTAAATACATAGATATTGACCCAATAACATCTGACCTTGTGCGTTTGGCTTTTCATCAAATGGAAACAGGAATTTACACTGCTGAAGAAGTTAGACATCAGATTGCGGAAAAAGGGATGACCTTGACTAAGCAATCTTTCTTAAACATGCTGCAAAATATATTCTATGAAGGCAAAATATTAATAAAGCCTTATAAGGGCGAACCTGAAATGATTATAAAAGGACAACATCAAGCTATTGTTAGCGAAGAAACATTTCAGGCTGTTCAATATATTTTAAGCGGCAAAAAAAAGTCATACAAGGGACTCACGAAAGATACCGAAACACCTTTAGTTGGTAAATTGTATTGTTCTGTTTGCAATAGGCCAATGACAGGTAGCGGTTCTAAGGGAAATGGAGGAATATATCATTACTATCATTGTCAACGGAAATATGGTTGTAAAAATGCGATTCCTGCAAAAACAGCGAATGAAGTTTTTGAAAATTATTTAAGCGGTTTTCAGGCTAGACCTCAAACTGTAGTTTTGTTTGAGGCAATACTAAAAGACACATTTAAAACAAGCGGGATTGACCGTGAGCTTGAAAAAAGTAGAATTAAGTCAGAAATTAAACAGCTAGATGAAAGATTGGAAAAAGCTGCAATCAAAAATCTTGACGGTGTTTGGGATGACAATACTTTTCTAAAACATAAGGAAACATTTGAGTCACAAAAAAATGAGCTTTCCGTAAAATTAAAAGGCTTGAATACAATTGAACCTAAATTCCTTAATTACTTAACAAATTCTACTCAGTTAATTGGAGATTTGATGTTGTTTTACAAGAGTTGTGATACCACAACTAGAAAAAAGTTAGTTGGTTCGATATTTCCAGACAAACTTTATTTTGACAAAAAGGTATATCGAACCACAAAAACCAATGAATTTGTTGATGTGTTATTCAAGCTAGATGCGAGTTTTAAAGAAAATAACCCCGCAAAAAATGCGGGGCTTGTGGACTTCGCTCCCCCTGCTGGACTTGAACCAGCGACCCTCTGATTAACAGTCGTTTCCATAGCCCATTTTTATTTGCCGCCCG
>JBDHYE010000230.1:0-3575 GCA_039811245.1 Chitinophagaceae bacterium
TTCTGATGTATCTGTACCTTATACTATGGATCCATCAACTGGAACAGCAACATTTAAACCTACCTTGGGTGGTAAATTTGTATTGGCTTTCCAAACTTTTGATTATGACAAGACAACAGGAGAGCTTATGGGTTATACATCTAGAGATGTTCAAGTATCTGTATTAGGCTGTGCAGCTCCACCACCTACTGTGGATTCATTAATTTCATCACCTAAATATGTCTATCAAGATACGATTACTAAGACCATTTATGCGTGTCCTGGTGTACCCTTTCAGTTTGATTTAGGCGCTACCTCTAATTCATTAATTAATGCGATTTACACCAAATGGGATTTATCTAAACTACCTGGCGCGAGCTATACCAGTGTAGGAGATGGCACGAAGCGCTCTGTAGGCACCTTGAGTTGGACCCCTACCAAAGCAGATGTTGGTCCACAAGTCATCAGCTTACGTTTTGTTGATTCTACTTGTTCATTAGGTCAGCCTTTGATTACCGAAGTATTTGCGGTAATTAAAATTGTGGTATTGCCTTATGTTGATGGTGGTCCTGATGGTAAATATTGTTTACCTGCTGGTGCGCCATGGCAAATGAAGACCGTACATAATGACGGTATGAAGTATAAGTGGTCAAGCCTTTTTGGCTCATCAACCGCTTATCCTTTTATGGACGATGACACTTTAGAGCGCCCAAGCGTTCGCCCAATGACCGCCACCCGTTATGTAGTAGAAGGTAGTATTTACAGAGGACCCTATCGTTGTACCACTAAAGATACCGTAGATGTTACTATGGGTACTTCATTATTGACCATTGATGCTGGTCCAGATCAGACCGTATGTGCCAATAAGCCCATAAGCTTAAAGAGTAGCATTAGTCCCTTATCTTCATTAGGACTTGTAGCATGGACACCAGCCGGCACCTTAGACGACAGTACAAAAGTAAGCCCTATGGCAACTGCCTTTGTAACGACCAATTATGTATTATATGCAGAAGATGTGAACGGTTGTGGCTATACCGATACGACCAAAGTGATCGTAGATGGTTTCCAACCCTTAATAGCTCCATATGCTTCAAAAGATACCGTATGCCCTGAGGGCTACACCCAATTATATGCTAATGTAAGCCAACAGCCATGCGGCATCGCACAGAGCTCATGCAGCGGTGGCGTAACTGCAGACAAAGTAGTAGGTACAGGTTTAATAGCCTCAATCAATCCTACCCCTTTTAACCATGTGGCGAGCTCAGCAGGGGAGCGTATGTTTATTATGTATCAAAGAGATGAGTTGTTAAGCGCAGGTTTACAAGCAGGTTTTATTAACTCTATCGCATTTAACATACCCGTTAAAAATACCACCGATTCATTTTACAAGTTTACCATTAAGATGGCATGTACCAATGAGTCTAGCTTAACCGGTAGCACGATGAGCAGCTACCCTGGAGCAGCCGAAGTTTATCCTCCGAGCCGTATTTATACCCAGAGCGGTTGGAACGACTTTATGTTCCCCAATGCATATTATTGGGACGGTTCTACGAACCTAGTCGTAGAGATTTGTTGGAGTAAAGTATCGGGCATGTATGGTGGTATCGCCGATCCAGTATATACGAGCAATACCTCATTTACGAGCGTAAAATACATTCCGACATATAGCTTACCAGTACCCGCTTTAGGTGAGGGCTGTATATTAAATACTGGAGCCCCCTTATTAGCGTCTAACCGTCCGAATACGAGATTTAATATTTGTACTACCCCAAGCTTATTCAAATACTCATGGACACCAACAAGTTATTTAAGTCAGCCAGATTCTGCCAATACAGAAGTTATCGGCATTAAGGATAACACAAATTATGCAATCCGTGTAACGGCAGCCTCTAATCCTAACTGTTATAGCGATGGTGTAGTACCGATTACCATAGACCGTAGCAATAGCGTTACCGCTCTACCAATGAGTCCAGTGATACATTGTCGTCCGGGCTATTTTTATTCATTAGATGCACAAGGCAATGGCTTGAAGCCATTACGTAATGTGCCATGCGGAACCAGTGACCCGATTACTTGCGGAGCTCCTAGCGCATTGCCCATAGCCAACCCTACAAGTGGCAGCTTACAGTCTGAGCCTAGCTTACATGCCTTTAATGGTAACTATAGCACAGCACATACCCAATATATTATACCTAAAGATGCCTTGTTAAATGCCAATATTACCTCAGGTACTATCCGCTCTATAGCCTTAGATGCAGTTAGTGGTAGTGGTATGGACTTTACTAACTTAAAGATAGGAATGAAATGTACCGATACGAAACAGTTTAGTGCTACCGCACCGATCAGTTTTGAGACTGGAGTAGTACCTGTATATTCATCAGCTGCGGGTAATATTATTAATACCGGTTATGGCACAGTATTTACCTTTAACCAAACCTATAATTGGGATACGAGCAAAAACCTATTAATCGATATCTGCTATGCAGGCGCGGCAATAGGTACAGGTCCAAACATTAATACATATACCACCCCCGGCTTTAACTTGATGTGTCAATCCTATCAGACCAGTGGTGATGTTTGTGCCAACCCAAGTATCGAAGTAGGTCCTGCAAGCTATAGTATGTTACCTAAATTCCAAATAGGCTTCTGCTCTGCTGGTGATACCGACTTTACATACTTATGGACACCTGGTGATTATTTTGAAGATTCATTAAAGAAAAATCCGTTAGTATATATCGGAGAAGATACGAAATTGTATGTAAGCACTCGAGGTAGAAATGGATGTTTGGTAAAAGATTCTATCAATATCATCGTACCTAAGAACACACGTTTTATTACCCAAGACACCGTTATTTGTTTAAATGAAAGCATTCAATTAAGATCTTACAATGGCATTAAGACCCAATGGTATGAGCAAAACAACAGTACTGGAGAGAAATATGGCAAAGCGACAAGCTTAGATTGTGATAGTTGTGAGCGTACGATAGCGAGTCCTAAAGTAAATACGACCTACTATGCAGCAGTAACCGATGTAAACGGTTGTATCGATACCTTTAGAACGAGTGTTAGCGTAAAACCAATACCAACAGTACAGATACTCAATAACGATACTGTGATTAAGTATGGTCAGAGTGTAGTATTACGTACCAAAGGAGGAACACAGTACTATTGGACACCATTAGCGGGTATTAGCAATCCGAACAATACGAGTCCTACTGTTAGTCCATTAGTAACCACCACTTACCGAGTAGTAGGCGTAGGGTTAAATGGCTGTAGAGGCGAGGATAGTGTAAAAATCACGATAGATTATAAGAGTCCGATCAGTGTACCAAGTGCCTTTAGTCCGAATGGAGATGGTAAGAATGATAAATTTAGATTAATGGGAGTAACGTTCCAAACCTTACAAGAATTTAGAGTATTTAACCGTTGGGGTCAAGAAGTGTTTAGCACACAAGACATCAATGGAGGTTGGGACGGTAGTTTTAATGGTAAGCCAATGGATATGGGTGTATTTAACTACATTATCCGTGTAGCTTATCCTGATGGCGCTACCGAAACATTCAAAGGTGATGTTACCTTGATACGCTAAATTATTT
>JBDHYE010000231.1:0-3557 GCA_039811245.1 Chitinophagaceae bacterium
TTTGAGCACTGCTTTTAGAAAGGTCTTTGTAAATGTCTTTTCCTAGGCTTGGACTCACTAATACTTCTTTTGAATAGGCGATATACTTACCATCGGGCGAAATTTTATAATTATCAGCATCGCTTATGACAGTACGCAGCGTACTCCAAGATTTACCTTCGTCTGTACTGCTATAAATGTATTTGTCATCTTGTGCATACCATATATGAGGCATGGTCTGAAAGATTTGCTTGCCTTCAATACTGGTAAATTTTACTTTTTTACCTTTTATTACCGGTGCTGCATAATAGGTGGTACTGCTTTTTTCAGTTTTAATATCTATTTTTTTACTAGAATAAAATACCGTCTTACCATCGGCACTTAATGCTATGGGGCTTACTCTGTTTAAAGACCATAATAACTCTGGACTCATAACATTTTGAGCCATAGCACTACCACTTACCATAAGCATAGCACTTAATAATTTCTTTTTCATAAAGTAAAAGTTTAATTTTGAACACCTAAATCGAGTAAAGGAGAGCTTAGTTTAATATTCGGTACCTTGATAATAAAATTTATAAAAATTTGAACCTAATTGGTACATTACTACATCATAATTTAAACTCCAATTAGAAGACCCTGCTTGTAATGCACTGCTTACTTCATTCACCTCTCCATTATTATAAAGCTTTAAAACATTATTGCGGTCAAAATAGGCTACAGAATGATATTGAACAAAGTATTTTTCAGGCATGTAGGGCTCTAAAGTTGTTGTAATACCGTCTTGAAAAACTTTACTATATCCACTAGGGTCTTGAAATAAACATACAAAATCGCTTAACTGATATTCTGGTTTGAAATAACCCATTTTATAAACCTGCCCTTTATGAAAGATATTAAAATTGCCATCAACACTTACATAAGCTACCATATCACAACCTACTTGATAACTTTGAGGTGGAAAACTTTCAAGTACCTGTGTTTTACCATTATTAAATACTTTAAACATATTGTTGGCATCAACATAGGCTACTGTATTCCTCCCTGTTTTAAATGAGCTCACCGGATAGGTTTCTTGTGCGATAACTTGGCCAAGATAAAATAGCTTAAACTGATTAGCATAATTGTTATAGGCTGCAATATTGCTACTAAGACTTACAAGATTTACCCCATTGTTATTCGCCGCCAAAAATGGTTCAACAGGAATGATGGCGCCGTTGTAATAGGCATTAAACTGTTGTGTTCTACCATCTAAAAATAATATCAGACTATCACCACTATAATATTGTGTACATAAGCGACTTAAATTTGTAATCTGACCTCTATCAAACACATTTAATGAAGTAGCATTGAGATAACTCACTAGGCAGTCGCCTACATGATATTCGTTAGTAAAACCGCTATTTACTTTTTGTACACCCCCTTTGTAGTATATTTTAAAATTGTTAGAATTGTCTATATAAGGTATGGCTAATCGTCCAACTTTATAATTGTTGGGTTGAAGGTAATCTACTTTTCTAATCACTCCATTGTCAAATACCATTACTTGATTTTGAATATCTGTGTAGAGGCTTAAAGGTTGGGCTATACTATTTAGGGAAATGAAAAAGGTACTAGCAAGTAAGCATAAATCTCGTAACTTCATGAATAGAATAAATTTTTGCCAAGTTAGTATTTTTTGTTCAATTTTTGTTGCGTTTAAGTTATAAACATGTGCATTTGTTTTTTACTTTAATGAGTTCATTACTCGGGTGCTTTATTGTTCTAGTTTTATTGTTAAGGATAGTAGCCTAATCCATCAATTTCTTTTATCAAAATCTCTATATCTATGAAATAAAATATTAAATTTTAAATTTTAATTATTAAATAATAAACAGTTTAATAAATAATGCTATATAATAAAGTGGTAAACATTTTTAAAAACTTAGATAATTTAGTTTGATTTTGATGAAAATTACCAAATTTTAAGCCTCAAAAGAGGGTGTTTTCTTAGAATTAATTACATTAAAAATATTGCTATATATACCTGATAGATAAGCTTAAAAATTATACACTTTTTTATAGAAAAATCTTTTTTACTCCGCCCAAAAGCCTTACCTTTGTTGCAAGTTGTGAATTTAATGGGTTAGTAAGTGAGCCGTCTTAATCTCTATTAAGATGGCTTTTTTTATGCACATAACTTAACCATTTTAGTGAGATTTTTGTTGAATGATTATAGTTTGATAAAAATGCAACATCAAATTTTTTAACAACAATAAATGGGATCAACTGCTTGTTGTTTTTGATGACATTTTATATTTCTAAACGATAAATTTTTTTATTACTCTACACACTTTAAGATACTTTGCCACAATACATCAGCAGCTTTTTGCCATGTATAACGTTGTGTTTGTTGAATAGCATTTTGTGCAAGTGTTTCTCTGAGATTTTCATCAATATACAAGCGAGTCATTTTTTCTGCTATATCATGATAATCTTCGGGATCTACAATGAGTGCAGCATCTCCAGCTACTTCGGGCATGCTTGATGTATTACTTACGATTGCCGGTACTGCACATTGATAGGCTTCTATTATAGGTATTCCGAATCCTTCAAATAATGAAGGATAGACCAATGCATAAGCTGCTCCTACTACTTTTGATAAGATGGACACATCTAAATAGCCTAACCATTTTACATCATCTTTAAAGGGCATTTCTTCTTTAATCTCTACTAGTTCGTTATAATTCCATGCCATTCTACCTACAATAATTAATTTCATATTGCTTCTATTCCTTTTTTTGAATCGAATAAAAGCTTTAAGAAGATTAATAACATTTTTGCGGGGGTGTAGCGCTCCTGTAAAAATAAAATATTCACAACCTTCACTATACTGCTCTTTAATTTGTTGCTTTTCTTCCCATGATAAAGGCTGATAGGCTTCATGGGCGGCATTGTTGCTTACCGCTATTTTATTTGGGTTTATAGCGTAATGTTGAACAATATCTTGTTTAGAAAATTCGGATACGGTAACAATTTGTTTAGCGCGTTTAGCAAAGAGTGGGGTAAACTTTCTAAAGTAAAAACTATGACTCGCTTTTTGATGTTTAGGAAAATGTACAAATGCAATATCGTGTATCACAACACAAGAGGGCACTTTAGTATTGAGCGATAAAAAACCATCGGGGCTCAAAAAGACATCTGCTTTATATTTTCTAAGTACGTAGGGGATACTCCAATCTAACCATAAGTAAAATAATATTGGGTGTCTAGCTTGAGGACCAATTACAACTGGGATAACATTTTTACCAAAAATAAATTTGGGGTCATAAGGTCGGTCAAAGATAAAAATAAACTCATGTTCAGGGTGTTGTTCAACGAGAATTTTTAAAGTTTGGTAACTGTACCAACCTATGCCTTCTAGTTTTCCTTTAAGAAGTAATCTTGTATTGACCGCAATCTTCATAATTATTGACCGCAAAAGTATATTTTTACCACTTCAATAAGGAAAGATTTTTTTTATGCAGTATTTCATTGCTTTATTTTTTTTAGATTAAGATGAAAAGAGCCCAACTGGTACAAAACGTTTTTTTTATTTT